>CAYGYP010000080.1:0-7270 GCA_964354115.1 uncultured Candidatus Bathyarchaeia archaeon
AATTTAGGTACACGCATGCGCGTTGACGGAGTGGTGAAGCTGCAGAAGGAACATGCCTCTAGGGCTCAATTGGCTGCTGGGCTAACTTTCCCAGTATAATAGTCTTTTTTCGCCCTTGATTTTCTTCAGGTCTGTCAAGTCTTGCGTTACCTCGAGGGTTCCCAGATATTTGCCTCGCTTGTCTTTTACGGCAAAATATCTGATGTGGACCAGACGGTCATTTAGCGAAATCCAGAATTCAGCCGAGTTTTTCTTGCCTGATTTGAAGGCTTCTACGATCTTGTTTACTATGTGAACGCTTTTCTGTGGATGGCACATCTGTACTTTTCTTCCGATCACGGCCTTCGTCCTGACAAAAATTCGTTTATCAGCTTTGTTGAAGTACTTAACTTGATCATTTACGTCGACAAACGATATATCCACTGGAACCGTGTCCAGAATAGCTTCGATTTCCTCTCTTGATAGAGTTCCTGTTTCGAACTGTAACGTGCCTTCACCTGCTAGACTAGCATGTGCCTTGTCGCTTATAGTCGTCGTTTGTCTTATCAAATGCTTCGGCGTGAAACAGCAGTAGCCTATCTCATCGAAGTCCTTTCTGATATCGTGCCATTCGTCTTCTGAGATCACTTTGACCGCAGCGGGATAGAGTATGGTGTTTTCCTTGAAAATGTGGCTTGAAAGCATGCTGTTCAAGGATCTTGTGTTCTCAATGAGAGCCTTCTTGAATTCTTGAAAGTCTCTAGCCTCGTATTTTTCCACCATGGCATAGATTTGCTTCTTCTTCTCTCTGATCTTGTCATGTTCCATCCACATTATGGCAGGAGGTTCCGTGATTCCATGCTTTTCCAGAACGGGGAAAAGCACGTTCTCTTCTCGCACGTAGTGTTTCTCGGCATCTGATAGCTCTTCCACTATTTTTTTCGTCTGTGCTACGTCGTCTCCGACGTAAACTAGATCACATGCTTGCCCAACGATGTCAACTGTAGTGGACAATTTCTCCAAGAGTTGCAGGAGGATCTTATGCTCTTCCAACAAGATGTTAAGAGGATGTTCCGCAGGAACTTTCAATTCCTGTTTTCCTAGCTGGTCGCTGAAAACCGCCATATGCACATCGCATAATCTTTGAAGCTCCTCTCGGGGCATTCCTTCTTTCACGAGTTCTTGTTCAATCTTGGCGATTTCCTCGGAGCTCACACCTTCCAAGACTCGCTTGAACCGTTCTTTAACTTCCTGTGGCGGAATTCCAGCATGCAGCTGGGCAATTATCTCTTTCAGCATTTTTTTCCTATTCTCACTAATCTTGCTCATTTCTCCACATCCTCAAAGTCTGTTTGCGCCCAAATACTGAGAATTTTTTTTGGCTCTCCAGTCAATTGGGTCAACCTTCGTTCCTCAGAATATTACGTTCTCCTTCAATGCTATGCCACGGGCTAACCCTTATTGATTTTCTCGGCAAGATTCTTTCCAAGTTCCATTATTTTCTGTATGTCGCTTTCAGAAGGAGGACCGTTTATTTCGATTGCTCCGACAACTTCCATTTTTGTCGGTCCTAAGATCTCCTGAACGTGTTTGATGGCACCCCCTCCCCACCCGTATGAACTCAGAACGACGCCGAATTTCAAAGGAGGGCGCAGGGCTTTGACCAAGTAAGTAGCGTAGACCGCAAGGGGATGCACGCCACCCAGCACTGTGGGCGCGCCTAGGACGATGGCCCTTGAATCGACCAAGTCCTTTGCAACATCACCAATGTCTGATACGGTTAGGTTATACAATGCAACTTCTACTCCTTCAGCCATAAGCGTTTCTGCAAGTGGCTGGATCATCTTCTCAGTGCTGTTCCACATGGTCACGTAGACTATGATGGCTTTTGGTTTGGTTTCTCCGTTCGCCCACTTCCTGTACGCGCGAAGGATGCGTTCCGGATTCTTGTATACCGGTCCATGGCTCGGGGCTATCATCTCGATTCCTAAATCCCTTATCTTCTCCAAAGCCTTCTGAGCCATGGGTCTGAACGGCATCATTATTTCGCCGAAATACCTCTGAGCGTATACGAGCAGATCTTCTACTTCATCATCATACACTCCTCTTGCTACGTGTGAACCGAAAAAGTCGCATGGAAATAGAGTCTTATTCTCCTTAAGGTACGTGAACATGGTTTCAGGCCAGTGAAGCATCGGAGCTTCAATAAACTGAAGGGTTTTGCCGCCGAGATCGATGCTTTCCTGATCATGCACCCTGATTATTCGTTCTTCAGGCACCTTGTAGAATACTTGAGCCATCTTGGCCCCTTTGGCGCTAGTCACCAGTTTGGCCTTTGTGTTGATTGCCATCACATGCGGAATAGACCCAGCGTGATCAGGCTCAGCATGATTCATTATTACGTAGTCAATGTCAGCAGGATCAATGACTTTTCTGATCTTGTCTTCCAACTCCCTCTCAAAACCTGGGTTCGCAGTGTCGATCAAAGCTTTTTTGTCCTTGCCCACCACCAGGTAAGCGTTGTAGGTCGTTCCTTGTGGAAGAGGGATCAACGCATCAAACAGTTTTCTGTTCCAGTCTCTGATTCCGACCCAGTAGACGCCTTCAGAGAGCTCGGCAATGTTTCGCCAACTCATTTTTTCACCTTGAAGCGTTATGACGATTGTAATAAAACATATTTATGCCTTTCGACACACTGTAGGCTGGAATGGACATAAATGTTAGTACCATGCGAAGTCGCAGTGAAATGCGCTCTACCAGCCATTCGAGCAATGATAGCGAAAGAACTCATGACGAACTGCAAGTTGAGGCAAGCGGACGCAGCCAAACTTCTAGGAGTAAGTCAGCCTGCAATAAGCTTGTACAGCAGAAAAATACGCGGAAAAGCCATCGACCTAGAAAATGACAGCGAAATCAAAAATCTGATAGAAGAACTTGCACGTCGGTTGTTTGAAGGGGATCTGCCACCGACAAAATTCATTTCAAGCTTCTGCCAGATCTGCAAAAAAATACGGGCAAAGGGACTATTATGCAAAATGCATATAACCTTCGACCCCTCAATCAACATTGGAAAATGTGGACTTTGCGCGTCAACAGAGCTGATGAGATGCATCTAGTGATGAAAGGGCAGCTCAAGGAGCTTTCAGAACGCGTTTCTGTCCAGACTGATAATGCCTTTATAATGTTATGCCTTTAAGCAATCTTGCAAGGGATGCTATAACATGGGATACTTGGATACTTGGAAGGTTTTGGAAGAGATGGTTGCGGATTTTCGAAAAAAAGGACAAGCTGTTCCCGTAAAGATCATGAACGACTTGAAGTCAGCGAGAACAATGATTAGAATCTTGGAGGCTGATGCGAGCTGTGGAGAGACTGCTCAGAAGATTGAGGAATATCTGGGAAGCGTTGAATCCTACCTTGTTTCTGAAGGAGAAAACGTCTTTGGAACACCATATGCAGAGGAGTGGCTTGAGCGATTAGACAAGGTGAGCAGAAAGGGCCCTGAAGAACAGGAAGAAGAAGGAAGGTTCGTTCCTGGTTTACCCAGAGAGCACAAGTGGATTCGGGTTAGACCCTCAGCCGAACTAACTTTTGAAAGATTGAAGGCTCTGGCTGAAGATTCAACTCTCTCATACAAAGCCCAAGATGACGGCTCATTACTTGTGTACGGTAAGGAAGAGCGCATAAAGGACTTTGTCAGGAAAATGACTACAAAATACGGGTTAAAAGCTAAGAAGTAGCGTTGACAAGTACATAACCGTTAAAGCTCTGCAACGCAGTACTTTTTCACAAAAATATATTAGAACTGTCGAAATAAGAAGGCTATATGTTCGGGAGAAGGTGAAGGCGCAGGCTGAATGCCCTATATCAAGAAAATTGAGCTTAAAGGCTTCAAATCATTCGGGCCGCAAAACGTTAAAGTAGCTTTGGATAGGGGCTTCACCGCCATAACGGGTCCAAACGGCAGTGGAAAGACAAACATTCTGGACGCATTTTTGTTCGCTCTGGGCGAATTGAGCACAAAAAGACTTCGTGCGGAAACGGCTGCAAAACTGATTTTTCACGGATCAGAGAAGGCAGGACTGGAAAGGGCAAAAATGGCCAAAGTAGTGATACAGTTTGACAACACCGACGGCCGCATGCCGGTTGACACGACCACCGTCACCATATCACGAGAGGTTTACCGAAACGGCCAAAGCGTGTACAGGCTCAACGGTAGAAGAACATCGCGGACTTACCTTCTTGAAACACTTTCCATGGCCGGGATAAGTAGTACAAGCCAAAACATAATCTTGCAGGGCACGATAACGCGCTTGACAGACATATCTTCCCAGGAACGAAGAAAAATCATCGAAGATCTTGTCGGAATCAGCCAGTATGACGCTGAAAAAGCCGAAGCTGAGGAAAAACTCCGGGCGGCAGACATATCCATACGTACAGCAATGGGCAGAATTGATGAAGTCCAGAAAAGGCTTGATGACCTAGAAAGGGAACGCAACGACCTTCTAAGAGCTAATTTCATCCAAGACGAAATAAAAAAATTCGAAACCATCAAGATCTCACATGACATGGCACAAATACAGAAGAAGGTAAAAGAAAACTCGTCGCAAGCTGACCAAATCAGGGGCAGACTTGAAAAACTAAAACAGCTACGCGATGAACGCAGATCAAGAAGAAGGGAGATCGAAGGAGAATGGAGAAAACTAAGCTCAGAGATCGTCGAAGAGGGCGGCTCTCAGGTATTGAAAGTGCAAATACGAATCGGAGAACTAAAGTCAAAGCTTACAGAACTGACAACCAAGAGCAGCTCAGGAAAAATAAGCCTTGAAGGCTTGAAGCGCGTAAGAGACAACAGCGTCCAGCAATATGAGTCAATTCGGAATGAGATTCATGAAAACCGTTTAAAAATCAGGCATTTCAGAAATGAGTACGAAAAGATCTCCGGCGAAATAAACTCAAAACAGGCTGAACACGACGCTCTTGCACAGGAGACTGCCCATCTCTGGGACAATCTTGGAGAGAACAGCAAAAGAATCCGCGAGGTCGAATTGGGCCTTGACAGTAACAACAAGAGACTTGCCTTTCTCAGGTCTGAATATCTGAAAAGCCAGACAGCCATAAAAATTCGGACCAAGAGGCTTAAGGATCTGAATGACCGCAGGGAAAGATTTGTCGTAACACTCGCCGAATTCGAGAAATCATTCATCGAATTGGAGACGGTGCAGAAAGAACAGAAGGCCCAGCTGAAGAATTTGGAACGCAATCTTGAACGGCGGAGAGCCCAAAGAGAAGCTGGGCAGAGAGAGATAGTCGAGGCTGGAAAAATAGCGGATTCAGCGAGGCAGGCAGTTGTGGAATTTGCCACCCAACGAGAACTTGCCGAAACTGTCGCAGCCGAAGAGAAAGCTCTTCGAAGCATAGAGGAACTAGGCGATCTGGGCGTTATTCCAGGTGTCTACGGCCGCCTCCGTAGCCTAGTCAAGGTTGATAGGACCTATCAAAATGCAATAGAGGCGGCTGCAATAGGATGGCTGGATGCTCTAATTGTGAAGGATTTTGACGCTGCCTTCACCTGCACAGAGACTCTGAGAAAAATGAAGCTTGGAAGAATTAAGATAATTCCAATTGAAGGAACGGCGAAACCCAAGGCTCCGAAAGCTCCTGAAAAAGAGGGCGTCAACGGATTAGCCCCGCTGTTCATGAAATATGACAAGCACTATGAACCTGCAATCCACTTCGTTTTCGGCGACACGCTTATCGTTTCAAATGACAAGACAGCCTTTGCCTTGTCGAATGAAGGATGTCGAGCTGTAACAGTTGACGGTGACCTTTATGAAGCAGGCGGCGGTTCTGAAACTGGTTACTATCGGGCTCCAATAGACTTTTCCACAATTATTCCAAGCGACGTAGCCATAAAGAGCTTGGACGAAGCCGTAACGGCCCTTCAGCAACATCTTTCAAGAAGAGGAAGCGACATAACCGCCTTTGAAGATGAAATCGACAAGACACGAATCGAGATTGCACGGCTCTCAGACGCTATAGTCACGCTTGAAAGAGAATTAACCCGAGTCAAAAGAAGCGCCAGAAGGACGAAGTCCAACGTAAAACGTGTAGAACATCACACTGCACGCCTTGAAAGGGAAATTGAGGGCGAAAAGTCGCAGATGTGGGTTCATAGAGCTGAAAGAAGCTCCATTCAAAAAGAGATCAGGAAGTTTCAAATGGAACTGGCTGCCTTGCGACGCAAGACCGATCCTGCAAACATTCAGGAGATGGAGGTCAAAAGAGAGAAGCTTGCTGAGGGAATAATTATTCTGAGGCAGAAGCTCGGCACATTCCAAACTGAAATCTCCACATTCCAATCAAAATTTGACAACGTTCTAAGAGTCGGTTATCAGAACTCGAAGATCCAGCTTGGAAAAGTTGAGCAACAGCAAAGAAGAGTAGAAAAGGATGTAGAAGATGCACTGAAGGAAAAGGAGGCACTGAAACAAGAGCTGTCTGAACTAGAGAAAAGCCGCGTGGAACTCTCAAAAAGCGTGTTCTCAGCGAGAGAAGGAACCAAGAAGTTCACCAGTCAAATAGATGACATAGACAAGGAGTTACGCAAACTCGATCCCGAATACGAGCAAGTTGACCGCGTGCTGAATCAGGTTCAACTAAACGTTCAAACCTCTTTGCTTCAGCTTGATCAACATCGTAACCAGCTTAGACAATTTGGTTATGAGCAACCGCTGGAAGTGACGCCCAAACAGGTCCAGGAAGCCGAAACATCGATCAGAATGATGCAGTTTGAACTCGAAAGAATAGGCGCCGTGAACCAGCTTGCCCTTTCTCATTACGCTGAACAGATTTCACGCTACAAGGAATTGTCAATAAGAATGAATGAGCTTGAAAAAGAAAAACAGGCAATCGTCCAGTTCATGGATGAAATTGAACAGAAGAAAAGAAAGATCTTCTTGGACGCTTTTGGAAGAATAAGCCTCGACCTGCAAAAATACTTCGCGAAACTCACAAGCGGCGGAACGGCCACGCTGAAGATGGAAAACCCTGACGAACCTTTCGGAGGAGGCATAGACATGATAGTTCAGTTCCTAAACAAGCCTTCGATAGTCGTAAGTGGCGCAAGCGGCGGCGAACGTTCAGTAGCAGCAGTGGCATTCATCTTTGCCCTGAAAGGGTTCACCCCCGCGTCCTTTTACGTACTTGACGAGGTGGACGCCCACCTCGATGCTTTCCACGTGTCAAAACTGGCTGATCTTCTATTGGAAGAGTCGGAAAAAACTCAGTT
>CAYGYP010000081.1:0-7244 GCA_964354115.1 uncultured Candidatus Bathyarchaeia archaeon
CGCCCAGACGTTCGCGGCCTGCTTCCTGATGCCCGCCTCCAAGGTCCGGGCGATCATCGAGAAGGAATTCGGCGGCCGAAGGCTGACCTTAGACCATGTGCTCTACCTGAAGCGCTATTTCGGCGTGAGCTTTGCCGCGATGCTCCGCAAAGTGAGGGCGCTGGGATATGTGCCGACGGCCCAGTTTGAGGATTATATCAAGCGCGATCCGGACAGCCGCGAGCGAGAGGTGTTCGGGGCGAGGGCAGGCGAGAGGTCGAGAACCGGCCGCTCGATCTTTTCCGACCGCTACAAGCTGCTTCAGCTCGAGGCGGATAAGAAAAAAGGTCGGATCCCCGACAGAGGGAAAGGATAAGGGGTATTTATGCTTGTCCGAAAAATCACCCTGAAAGGTGATTGTCAAGCCGGTGACGTTTGGCCATGATATTAACTGGAATTCCCCCAGGGGCAATACTATAAGGGGAGATAGAGTATTGAACGGCAATCCAAGAGACCAGCGTCGCCCAAGACTCTACATTGGCATCACCGATAACGACTGGTTCGCCGTCGTCTCGCGCATCCCCGACATCGACAAAGTCAATTTCTGGCAGCCTGCAGTCGCATCTAATAAAATGCTAACGCAGAATAAAGAACTAGCGCAGAATAAAGAAAATGATACGCAGGATGCAATCGAGATCTTGATAAATCATAATGACAAATAACCGGGAATACCCCATCGGCCAACGCATCGAATTGCCGGGGCATTTCCCAGGCCCCGTTGTACTTGAATCGGTCAGACCGATCGGCTCAGGATTCGAGTGCCGCGTGCGCCTTCCCGATGGAACACCGGATGAGGCGATACTTTCCAAAGAAGAAGCTGAGGTTGCTTTTGCTAGCGCCGCTGTATCGCCCGGCAAGATCACAGCGATCGACCCAGAGAAAATGCGTCTCCTGATCGAATCCGCCCGAATCCGCCTGGCCTACGCTCACGATCGCCATTTCGCGGTCAGCCTATCCGGCATCAGAACGCTACCTCACCAGATCGAAGCAGTCTATCTGCGTATGCTGCCTCAGCCACGCCTTAGGTTCCTGCTGGCAGACGATCCGGGAGCCGGTAAGACGATAATGGCTGGGCTTCTTATCAAGGAACTGAAACTCCGGGAGGCCATTGAACGTGTGCTCATCATTTGCCCTGCTCCCCTCACCATTCAATGGCAAGAAGAGCTTCTCCGATGGTTTGGAGAGCCCTTCGACATCATCTTCTCTGCCGTGGACCAGCAGCAACTAACAAACCCATGGCAACGGGCCACTCAGATCATCGCGTCTATGGATTACGCCAAGCAGGAAGACGTCAGAGAACGTATTTGGCAACAAAAATGGAACTTGGTCGTCATTGACGAAGCCCACAAGTGCAGCGCTTATACCAAGCGCTCTAAGAGCCGTGGTGATGAACCGGATAAGACCAAGCGTTACCAGCTTGCCGAACGTCTCTCCGCCCAAGCCGACAACCTTCTCCTTCTTACTGCCACTCCTCACCATGGCGACGATGACCGGTTCGCTCATTTCATACGCTTGATCGATCCGGACCTTTTTCCCGAGCCCCATCGATCAGGGAACAAGGCAACGGAGATCAGACGGGAGATCCTTCGTCTCGGCCCCGAATGTCCCTGGGCTCTTCGTCGGCTTAAGGAAGACCTCAAGGACATCAATGGCAGAAGGCTCTTCCCCGACCGTCACGCCCATACGGTGACGTTCCGGCTCAACAGTGAGGAATACGACCTTTACAAAGCCGTCACTGGTTACATCAACCAATTCCTCCCGCAGGCAAGCGGACGCAAGAAACAAAGCGTGGCGCTCGTCCGCACTGTCTTCCAACGGCGATTGGCCAGCTCTACCATGGCGATTTGTGAGTCCATTCGTAGACGCCTTGAGCGCCAACAGGAGCTCCTGCAGGAATTGGAAGACCTTCCTCCCGCTCAACTTTCTAAGCGGCTGGTTCAGATTCAAGGTCGCATTATCGACCTGGAGCAAGATGAGGACGATCTTGATGATGCAGCTCGCGACCGCCTGACCGATGAATTCACGACGGCGCTGCAGCTGGACCAACTGCGTGCTGAGATCGCGGCGCTTCGGGACCTTCTTGCCCAAGCACGTCGCGTGCGAGAGCATGCATCTGATTCTAAACTGGCCGCCCTGCGTGAATGCTTGGAAAAAGCCGAATTCCATGAGCTTCAAGATGGTCGCGGGAAGCTCCTTATCTTTACGGAGCACCGCGACACTCTAACCTACCTAAACAGCCACCTGCAACATTGGGACTACTCTACTTGTCAGATTCACGGCGGGCTACATCCCCACGAGCGCAAGCGTGCTCAAGAGGACTTTCGTACGAGCTGCCAGATATGTGTAGCGACCGAAGCTGCGGGCGAAGGCATAAACCTTCAATTCTGCCGCCTGATGATCAACTATGATTTGCCCTGGAACCCAACCCGCCTGGAGCAACGCCTTGGGCGTATTCACCGCATCGGTCAGGAGCGTGATGTACATGCATTTAACTTTGTAGCGAGCGATTCCGAGGAGGGCCAACCGATCGTTGAGGGGCGCATTCTCAAGCGGCTGCTTGAAAAACTGGACCAGATGCGCGAAGTTCTTGCCGATAGAGTCTTCGACGTCATCGGCGAAGTGCTCTCCCTCAACAACTTCAACCTCCCAGAGATGCTGCGCGAAGCAGCCCATGATCCGCGCCGATTGGACGAGTACCTCGACCAAATCGAGCGAATCGATCCCCGCAAGCTTCAGGAATACGAGAAGGCCACTGGGATCGCCCTGGCGCGCGCGAATGTGGACTTTTCCGGATTCCAACGTTCAAATGCCGAGGCAGAAGAGCGGCGACTTATGCCACGCTATGTAGAGCAACATTTTCTAGCCGCAAGCCGTGAAGTTGGACTGCGAGTAGAACCGCGTGCCGACGGCCTGTGGCGCGTAGAACACGTACTTGCCGACCTTCGTTCTGATCGTCTACAGACGGTTCGCCGCCTGGGCAAGCCAGAGTCAGAATACCGCAAGATTACTTTCCATAAAGAACACCTTGACCTCGACCAGCATCTGGACGCTGTGCTGCTCGGCCCGGGCCATTCGCTCTATGCTTCTGTAGATGAAAAACTAAATGAAATGCTCGCTTCCCTTAGCGGAGGCGTCGCCGTATTTGTGGACGGGACAAGCGATGTTCCGTACAGGCTCCACTTCTTTGAAGCGAAAATCAAAGGCCAGAAGACCAACGGTGAAGCAATGGACCTCCACGGAGAGCTCGTTGCCGTGCGGGAAGAGATTGCCGAAAACACCTCAGAACGATTCAGCGTAGTTCCAGCCGATTGTTTACTTGATTTGCCTGCACATCCAGCCTCGCCCTCAGAGCTAGAGCCGGTCGATGCTACGCAAGCTTCCGACTTTCTTAAAAGCACCTACCAGATGGAGGTCCGCGCGAAGTGCCAGGAAGAGCGGCGGCACTTTGTTGATGTCTGCCGGGAGTATCTTGAACGGTCTTTCGATGCCCGGACCCGCGCGGCTCAAGACCGCGTGATGGCGCTCCGGGCGCGAGAAGCAGGTTCGCCGGAGGTTGCACTTGCGCGCCAACGCGCCGAAAACGACCTCGCTGACCTCGAGAGGACCCGTCGGGAGCGCATAGCCGGACTGGATCGGCTGATGCTTGCCAAGCATGGCCCTGTCCGGCACCTGGGAACGGTAATTGTGCTTCCTTCAGCCGCCCCGGCTGAGACACAAATATCGTATGCCGCAGAGGACATAGATCCTGCGGTCAAGCGACGGGTAGAAAAGGCGGCAGAGGATATTGTGGTGGCCTTCGAGGAAGCACGGGGGTGGACCTGTCAGCGTGTGGGACACCTCAAGCTCGGATTTGATATCCGTAGTCTTGGTAAAGCCGATCCCCAGACCGGCTATCGCGATCCTGTAGAAGGCATCCGGCGCATCGAGGTCAAGGGGCGCGCTCGGGGCCAGCCGATACGCCTCACGACCAACGAGTGGTACAAGGCTACTCATCTCGGCGATTCTTATTGGCTTTATGTGGTCTGGGACCCGCTGGAGAACCAACACGCTGAGCCCATTCGGATTCAGAATCCGGTCAAACATCTTGACCACGTCAAGCGGGAGGTCGTAGCCGCGCGGTACTTCGACATCCCGGCTGAAGCCGTGGAGCGGACTGCTCTGCAAAAAGGAGGTTGACGAAATGACTTTGAAAGAACGGAGAACAAAGCTCGATAGTCTTTCTTCTGACCAACGAAATGAGCTGGTTAAGCGGCTTCACCAACTGCAAAATTCCCTATGTTACGTTGACCAGAAAGTCATCAATCTTCAAGTCCATAAGACCGACATTGACCATATCATCGCCATTGATAGGAATGGACCTGACGATGAGTCAAATTGGGCACTAACGCATGCTACCTGCAACAGATCAAAAGGCACGAGAGATCTTCAATTGCAGCGGATCTTGTTTGGATTTCGCGAGCACGTCGAAAAGTACACTTCCGGGATCGCCCATGGAAGTGACCGTAATTTCACTCTAAGCGAAGCCTTGAAGGAAATCTTGCCAAAACGGCAGGAAGTCGGCGTGATAATCAGAGATAACGAAATTGAACTTGCTTGGGTAGAAAATGGCCGGCCGGGTTCAGAAAGATTCCAGCTTCTAACTGATGAGGGAAACCCACCCGCAAAATCGTTCCTTGGGATGATTCCCTTTGAATGTCTTAACCACGATCCAGACATCAATCCTCGTTCAATCGTGGACCTGGAGCCGATGATCGAAGAGTTCTACAACGGATATCCGCAGCTTTTGCCCTGCCTTGCGACGATGACGATAGAGAAAGATGTCGGAAAGACCGCTATCCTTGTTTTTGATGGTCAACATAAGGCTGCAGCACAAGCTTATGCCAGGCGCAAGCGATTATTTGTGCGAGTTTTCGTGAATTATGACAAGGGGCGACTTAAAGAAACCAACTATCGGGCCCATACGAAACTTGCTCAAGTCCATTTCCCCCAACTTATCAACGATAAGGTCGGCGCAGACTTGTTCAAGGTAGAATTCGATCGATTCACAGAAAATGCCGACCGTACAAAGGTCTCAGAGGATGCTTTTTTTAGTAAACACGTTCCAAGACCCCAAAAGAGCGAATATCGCAGGTTTTTCGGGAATTGGCTGCGCTATGAAATATTGACTGGGAAAGCTGGCTTAGAGCAGAACATGATTTTGAATTTTACCGAAACCGTAATGCCTCGATCTGTTCGCTATCCTCTATCGTACGACACTCTGCAAAAAACGATGCTGGATATGATGCTCTACTTAAATCCAGCTCGAGAACCTCTCGAGCAGACAGAGCGTTTCCGGCAACTTGAAAAAGAAAACCTTATTCGTTTGCTCAATATTTTTGTTGAGGAAGTGCTCGCAAGTGGCCGTTTCGATCTAAATGTTGGCATCTATCGTATGGAGGAAAAACTTGCTAACGATCCCCAATCTGTATCCGACTCGCATCTGCGAGCGTATCGTATTTGCCGCAAAGCCGCTTTAGTAATCTGGTGTAAGGAGTTGAAACGCGCGATTCAGCTCCTTCTTAATACCAAGACACGCTACGAGACATCTTCTTGGAGCGAGAGGCGCCCTTTGTGGGCACCGGTGTTGGATGAAGATTGGCATCAGATTCGAAGGATGATTCGAGCGATGCGTGACCATAAGATATGGGGAGAACGGACTAATCCTGACGTCGTGGCTGCGATTTCTTCCACAAAACAGAAGGACTGGAACGATATCCTAATCAAAGGGACGCTGCCTGGGCGTCGCGAGCAGCTGCTTCCCCCTCTTGACCAGAACTTCATGTTCCGTAGCATTGCAGAATGATTCGCAGAACCAGTGTACATAACAAAGATAGATGGCTCGTTGAAGACTACTTGACCATTCATCCGCTCAGTCCCGATTCTTCGCAGGAGAAATCCGTGCGAAAGGGACACATCTCGATATTCCACCTCTGGTGGTTGCTGGGGCCGGTTGTAGCCAGCCGTGCACCAGTTTATAGGATGCTCTTCCGCGTCATTCGCTGTTTACAGAAGAATAATTCACATTGCGGGCAGCGGGATCCGGGTCACGCCAAGCGCGAGGTCGAAGCCGAGCGATACTTTGACGTCCCTGCGGAGGCCATAATCAAAGTAGCCCGGATATAAAAAGGCATTTTGCTATGGAAAAATGGATTCACGGTTTGATTGTGGAAGCCAAGAGAATAGCTAATTTTTTTATTACACTTGAGCCTGATGTATACCTTGAGGGAAACTTCTAATGAAATCAGTCTCTCCGGACGCCATAAAGGCAAGCCGTGTTTATTTCACGGAGTTCGACCGCATAACGTTCTCGCAAGTTGCCTGGACTCCCTCTGATGTCGAGGGAATCCGTCAAAACGTAGAACGGAAACTGAAACTTATCGCGCTTATTAAAGGACATATCGTCATCGCAGCTTCCCATTTGCTCGAATCTGAACTCGCATATGAAATCCTGTATTCCCATCCAAGACTCTTCTCGGAGGGAATCATAGTCCCTGCGCTCCGGTCAGAGTTCACAGGATTTACAAAGTTCCTTGATTATAAAATAGCAGAAGGCAAGGAGGCAGAACAATACAAAGGAACCGCTCGGCTTGAGATGGCGAACATGCTCGACTCTGAAGTTGCGATTTCGGTCAGGTGGGAAGTAAGCCAGGCAGCGGGATGGTTCAAAGAGCGCTTGCTTTCCGACATCAGAGACGAGCAGAGCCTGCTTCGATCTTCAATAAGAAATGCCAGAATCATAATCCCTCCACGCCTTGCCTCCGAGATCAACATAATCCCTCAGCTGAGCCGTCAGGATGTTTATAAGCTAGCAAAAAATACTAAAGACAAAAACCTGTGGCATATCCTGTGTTGCTATGTAGATTTTCTATATTACCTTTCAGGTGCTAGAGCTGTACGTTCAGAAGGCGTTCTCCCGCAAGAGAATCTAATGGATTTTAGTCTTTCCGATATGGCAAACGGCCGCACTTACCTATCTGAGATGGAAGTGTTCTTCAAGATATTCGTGGATTTGGTCAAGACAACAACGCATACGCATTTCCCGTTGGATTTCCTTGATGCGCTTTCAATAGAAGACGTGCTAGATCTTCATAAGTTAGCTCTTGAAGAGAGATTCGTTGAAAAATACAACGCGATCCAAGAGAAGACAAAAGACGGACTTGCGATTC
>CAYGYP010000082.1:0-7224 GCA_964354115.1 uncultured Candidatus Bathyarchaeia archaeon
AGGAGGAAAAATACTGTACAAGCCACACGGTACGAGTAGGAAAACCCTTACTAGAGAATCTGTGGCTATGCAGACGAAAGAGACCAAAACCAAAGCGATTGACATGCGTTTGACGTCTGTTTTGAACAGGTCGTGGCTGAGCCTTGCAGTTGGGTAAGAAATGGACAAAGCAATTAGGATATCCAAGATTGTCCAGATTGGGAGTGTTCTGCCATATGGGTGAAGGAAGTATGCTGAGAGCATTATGGCATACAATGCTAAGACCGGTTTCCATTTAGCCCTGGCCAGCAATCCTGCCATCATAACGCTTAGAGGTTCGGCAACTATGCCAAACATCCAGAAGGGGTCAGGTTTAAGAGATCGTGCGATTGAGCTGCCAAGAAGTGCTGCCAGGAAGCCGATTTTCGGTCCTAAGATTATGCCTTCGACGGCTTCCAGGTATATTCCCCAATTTCGCCACAAACCAAACGAGACGAAGTAAAGCACCGCATGCAGCGCTGCAAAGACAGCGGTGAGGCTTAATTGCAGGCTCTTTCGCATCTGACCACGTAACCTAGTACTGTAAGCCTCTGAAGAAAAGCTTTGACTCTATTCTTTTCAGGGCAGATTCTGTTTCAGATACTGCAAGCTGATAGAATTAGGCACCACAACCGTTTAATACGGATTTTTATCATTCTAAACATCTCTGAGAGGAATCCAAGATGACACTCATCGAAACGTTGGAAACGCTCTCAAACGCTTGCGGAGTAACAGGCCGAGAAGAGGAAATTGCAGATCTGATGAAGAAATTCCTGAAACCATACGTGGACGAAATCAAGGAGGACAAGCTTGGAAACGTCATCGGAATAAGAAGGGGAAAGAAAGACGCGCCTAAAGTCATGCTTGCAGCACACATGGATGAAATAGGACTGCTTGTGAAGACAATCACGAGAGAAGGTTTTTTGTACTTTGTGAAAATAGGCGGAGTGGATGATCGCATTCTTCTGGCTCAGAAGGTCATAGTCCACACTGAGAAGGGACCTTTACATGGAATCATAGGCTCTAAGCCTCCGCACATACAGAAGGTCGAAGAACGCCAGAAGGTCATCAGTTACGACGAGCTCTTCATAGACGTCGGGGCCAGAAGCGACGAGGAAGCCGAAAAAATGGGCGTGAGAATCGGGGACACCGTGAGTTTTGACATCAAATTTGCAAGAATCGGCAAGAAGACTGTCATTGGCAAAGCTTTGGACGACCGCATCGGCTGCGTCGTCATGATCGAGGCACTGAAGCGCCTAAAGAAGACAGACTGCACCATATATGCGGTTGGAACAGTTCAGGAAGAAGCAGCTTCAAGAGGGGCAGGAACATCAGCTTTCGGCATACAACCAGACGTCGGCATCGCACTTGACGTGACAATAGCCGGAGACACGCCGGGAGTGAAGGAAGTTGAAGCTCCAATAAAGATGGGCAAGGGACCAGCATTGACTGTTGCCGATGCTGGAATGATTGTTCCGCCGAAGATCCTTCGACTGTTAATCGACACGGCAAAGCAAAACAAGATCCCCTATCAGCTTGAGACATTGATGGGAGGATCAACAGACGCCGCACGAATACTGATAACAAGGGAAGGAGTGCCGAGCGGCGCAATCTCCGTCCCAACACGCTACATCCATAGCCCAACATCCATGCTGGACCTCGAAGACACCGAAAACACCATAAGACTTCTAGTCGCAGTCATTCAGAACATAGCCAAAAGCTTCTGATCGATCCTTTGCTAGTGAAAACGTGACTCAGAAAGACATCCTCTGTGAAAAAGCATTGAAACGCTTCCTTGACGGTTACAATTGCGCCCAAAGCGTGCTGTTAACCATGTTTGAACATTGGAACGGGAAAAACGCGTTGATTCCCAAGATTGCCACAGGATTTGGTGCCGGAATAGGACGATGTGGATCTGTGTGCGGAGCTCTAGCAGGAGGCGTGATGGCAATAGGAACAAGATATGGCACTAACAGGCCTTCTGGCAAAGAGAAACTCCAATCCTATAAGCTGTCCCAAATGCTCTACAGAGAGTTTGAACTCAAACATGGAAGCGTTTACTGCACAGAACTCATCCATTATGACCTCTCCGATCCTGAAGAGCTCGAGAAGGCTCGTAGTTCCAAAGTCTTCGAAGAAAAATGTCCATTTTTTGTCCGAACTGTCATCGAAATCCTATCAGACCTCAACGAAACCAAGAAGAGCGTATCTGGACTTTAGACTCTGACGCGCATTCACCAAACATCCACCAAAGAACGTTCGTGAGCTTGGGTCTCATTAATCGAGTATCACCTGATCTTACTGTTTGGTATTCAGAGGTGCATCCTCCGAACAGTCTTCGCACTGCATATTAGACAGTGGGCAGAACCATTTTAAGAACTGGCGATATTCTACTAGGAGTATGGTTGATTCCTCAGGCGAAAAGAAACGCTTCGAGTTTCTGGAACACACTGCCGACGCATATATTGCTACATACGGTAAGGATCTCGTCGAGGCCTTCGAAAATGCTGCGCTGGCCATGTTTCAAGTGATGACAGACGTGGACGAAGTAGAAGCAGAAATCGAAGATAACGTTGACATCGAAGCCAATGACGAGTACGCCCTTCTTTACAGCTGGCTTGAGGCTTTACTAGTGAAGTTCGACACTGACGGAGTGCTATTCTCGAAGTTCGAAATTCTGGATCTGACAAGAACGACTGATGGTTTCAGGCTTCAAGCGAGAATTTGGGGTGAGAGGTTTAACCCGAAAAAGCATTTGCAGAAGGTCGGCGTGAAAGCCGTAACCTATCACAGAATGGAAATAATCCAGAAGCCTGAAAAGACCACTCTTAGGTTTATACTTGACATATAGGCGACTTCTTTCAGCTTTTTCTAGCGGACGATGAACGTTATTTCCTTCACGAGCGTTTCTGGGATCAGAGCTCTGCCCTTCCTCCTGTTCAGCTTAACGAAGCCGAACTTGTCCAGCACCTTCAGATCTTCATACACGTTTTTCACGTTTCGCCTCACCTTTTGGGCCAGATCATTTATTGACTCCACCCTTAATACTGCAAGCTGGGACAACAGTTCAATCCTCTTCGGCGTGAGCAAAGCGGCCTGTTCAGGCCTGAAATCTTTTGTTTCCTCAGCAGTGTAGTCCAGTTCCCCGTCCTCAACATACCCCTTATAGCTATCCACAAGCTCTGCCCACTCAAAATAGACTCTTGCAGGACGCGCTTCTAGCTTCCGCTTGCGAAAGAGTTCCTCAAATTTCTCGAAATTCACCCCGAACTCTTTCTCGAACTCCTTAATCTTCTCCAAAACCTCCTCTGACGTAAGCTCTCTGGAAATTCGCAACAGCACAACTGCTCCCCAGCTACGAGTATATGCCTGTTCAATTAAAACGTTCACGATGAAAACCCTTAAGACATTGACGAAGACGTTAACATTCGCTTGACAATAGACTCGGTGTCTACATGAGCGTAACAAAGATCGAAGAGCACATACACCTGATTGACGCTGAGACAGCTGGAATCAAGAACTTCATTGCCAGCTACGTGTTAAAAGGAAAAAGAGCTGCGATGGTTGAAACCGGCCCAGCTTCCTCTGTTCCCAACTTGCTGGCTGGCCTCAGAAAACTGAATGTAAAACCCGCAGAAGTGGCGTATGTTGCAGTTTCACACATTCATCTGGATCACGCTGGAGGCGCTGGCACTCTTCTGAAACACCTGCCCAACGCCAAAGTAGTCGTACATCCGAGGGGAGCGCCTCATTTAGCCCATCCGAAGAAACTCTGGGAGCAGTCAAGGCTTGTTCTTGGAAGCATAACCGAACTGTACGGTGAGCCTGAACCAATCCCTGAAGAGCGAATTATCACATCGTCGGACGGCATGACGCTTGATCTTGGCGATGAAGTCAAACTGAAGGTCGTTGAAACCCTCGGCCATGCTTCACACCATCAAAGCTATTATGAGACGCGCAGCCAAGGGGTTTTCCCAGGCGACGCTGCGGGCATCTATATCTCTGAGATCAACGCAATCGTGCCAACAACCCCGCCGCCCTTACGCTTGGACATTGCCTTGGCCTCCTTGGACAAGCTGGCCGATCTAAAGCCCAGAAGCCTGTACTACAGTCACTTTGGCAAGGCCACCAACGGAAGTGAGAAGCTGAATGCTTATGTGAGGCAACTCAAGTTGTGGGCAAGAATCGCAAAGCAAGGAATAGACAACGGTGATGGGTTAACCGCCATAAGCAAACAGATAATTGAAAACGATGGTTCTCTTCGACGAGCCTTGGATTATGTTAAGGTCCACCCTGTCCTAGGTGAGACTGTGCTGACCAACAGCGTGCAAGGTGTTATCGACTACGTGGAAAAGTTCGGGGTTATCTAAAGAGCACGTTTTGGTCCCAAGGCCAAAATTACTTATATTTTCGCTTTTACATCTTCTCTGCTAGGGGAACATGATGGGAGAAGAAGAAAGTCGCCATCCATCTGAAAGGGTGCCACTTGAGAGAAACGACGACTATTCGTGGAACATTCCAAGATACAAGCCCGGCATGCGTGTTCCAGGCATGGTTTTCGCTGATGAGAATCTACTGGAAAAGATGCGGACGGACAGGACACTTGAACAATGTGTAAATGTCACCCATTTGCCCGGGATTTACAAGTATGCAATAGCTTTGCCAGATGGTCATGAAGGATACGGCTTTCCAATCGGAGGCGTGGCAGCAACAGATTATGATGAGGGCGTAATCAGCCCCGGCGGAGTGGGCTACGACATAAACTGCGGAGTACGCTTACTCACGACTAATCTTTCAGAACAGGACATCAGGCCAAAGCTTGCCACGTTGACGAACACGATATTTGAAAATGTGCCTTGTGGGCTTGGGAGCCGCCGAAACGACTTCAGAGTGACGCTCGCCGATCTCGAAAGAGCTGTCACTGAAGGTGCTGGATGGATCATCGATCAAGGGTTAGGCTGGCATGAAGATGCTGAACACTGCGAAGAACGCGGCTGCATGAAGAATGCCAATCCAGACAAGGTCTCAGCGACAGCGAAAAGCAGAGGATTACAACAGGTCGGCACGCTAGGTTCAGGAAACCATTTCCTTGAAATCCAAAAAGTCGATAAGATCCTTGATGCTAGAACAGCCAAGGTTTTCGGTATCACGCATGAAGGGCAGGTTACAGCCATGATCCACTGCGGCTCTCGAGGCTTCGGCCACCAAATATGTTCAGATTACCTGCGCGTCATGGAAAGAGCGGTAAGCAAGTACAAGATTGCACTGCCTGACCGTGAGCTTGCATGCGCTCCAGGCAACAGCAACGAAGCAGAGGACTACTATCAAGCAATGGCTTGCGCAGTTAATTATGCCTTCGCAAATCGTCAAGCCATCACGCATTGGGTTAGACAGAGTTTCAAACAAGCCTTCAAAGAAGACCCAGAAAAGTTCGGGCTAAAACTCGTCTACGATGTAGCTCATAACATCGCGAAGATTGAAACCCACAAGGTTAATGGCGGCCAAAAGAAGGTCTGGGTTCACCGGAAAGGCGCGACTCGAGCTTTTCCACCTGGAAATCCAGAGGTTCCATCGGACTACAGCTCTGTCGGTCAGCCAGTGCTCATTCCTGGAAGCATGGGAACAAGCTCATGGCTTCTGGCTGGGGCAGAGAAGGCGATGGAACTCAGCTTTGGCTCAACAGCTCACGGTGCTGGCAGAATGATGAGCCGAACTGCTGCCAAGCGGAATTATTGGGGTGCGGACATCAAACGCGGTCTGGAACAACGTGGGATCTATGTCAGAGCTGCAAGCTCACTCGTTCTAGCCGAAGAGGCTGACGCTGCCTACAAGAACGTGGATGCCGTTGCCGAAGTCAGTGACAAAATTGGAATCGCCACAAAAGTCGCCAGATTCGTTCCATTAGCCGTTGTAAAAGGCTAGCCATTAACGCTCCTTCATTTTTTTGTCAAGCATCTGCCGCTCCTCCGCAGATCGCGCCTTCTGCAATTCTCTCATATACCATGCTCTGCCCCTAGCATAATGTATGGCTAAAGCTATTCCAACGCAAAGGAGAACTATCCCGACAGTTGTTAACGTCAACGCCAACAAGCTGTATGGGTGAGGGGTCAATTCGTAAGGGATTATTAGAAACCATTGAGGGTCCTTGGCTATTATTACGGTCATGAGCAATCCCCCGACGAGAAGTATTGAGCCGACGATGATTGTCAAGTAGCCAACTGTCTCATTGTGTCTTGATTCTTCTGCTTTTTCATGGAGATACTCGCTGAAAAGCAACCGACTTCACGGCTTACATGTGCGAGCTTTGTATCTATAAGACTTCCCATTCATTCAAGACCTTTGAAGTCTTTGGAGAGGTTTATATCAAAAGCTTCCCTAGTGATTAGGCGAATAGCCCTTCGAGAGATTGTCTGTGGTTTAGGATGCCATTCAAAGATCAATGCGGAATGTGCAAAAGGGTTCTTTCGCTAGGCCGTCTCAGGCGTTGCCAAAGATGCGGAAAGCTCTACTGCAGGGACTGCATGGTGCCGGATGTTGCCACTGGTGACCCGACAAGGTTGTTGTGCCTGAACTGTGCAAGACGGATCGTTGCGCCCAGAACTGTTTCCAAGTATGCTGGGCTTGGAGGCTATCTGAAGTTTAGAGGAGCTTTCACAAACACAGTCAGGCTTGGTCTCGCTCGCATCGACGGAATCATCGGAGACAACCTACCAATGGAGGCCTACAAGAATGATCGATGGTGGGACAACGTGCCTTCCCGCGTGCACGCCCGAGCATGGCTGGAAGCTGGTTGGGAAACACAGGAGGTGAATCTGAAAGAAGGGTACGTGATCTTCAAGAAAGTGAGAACTGTACAAACGCAACGTTCACGCAAGAAGGGTTCTGACATGCAGATCAAAAAACCGTTCACGCCTGTGCCGGTTCGCACTCAGAGGTCCAAAGTTCCCTCGAAGACCAAAGTGTCAAAGCTGTACGCTCGAATCAAGAACTTAGAAAGGCAAAGAACCTCTATGCCCACATACCATGGCAGCTTCAAACCCAAACCGAAGCACGAGAAAAGACTCTTCAAGACCGATCAGAAACCGCAATAGCAAGCTTGCCCAAGAAATCTTATCTAGCTGACTTCATTAATGTAATGCCAAAACATAGGCGGTCGTCGTCTAGGCTGGTTAGGACACAAGCCCTCCAAGCTTGCGATCCCGGGTT
>CAYGYP010000083.1:0-7207 GCA_964354115.1 uncultured Candidatus Bathyarchaeia archaeon
TTTTGTGAGTTTTTATTTATTGTATATGTTAATTTTCTTGGTAAATTGTTTAATTGGTTATTTAATAGTAACCTTCATTTCACGTATAATTAGCTAGCTTTTAAAAAGATTGTATATGGGAGCCTAATTCATAGATCAGGGAATAGGTTGTTATAAATAGTTTTATGAAGCTCGCGCGGTAAACAAAAAACCTCTTTATTATTAGTTAGTATCTTATTTAATTCCTAGAATGGCAATTTTTAGCTAGACTTTTTTCTTCTTTTGAGAACGATTATTATAGCTAGCTAGTGAGCTAGTTGTGTAATTTAAATAATAATCCATCAGTAAATTTTGGTTATGAACACAATTTTAATTATGTCAGATACTTTTCGAAGGGATCATCTAGGTTGTTACGGAAACAATTGGATTCGTACGCCAAATATAGATAGCTTAGCTAAAGAGTCAGTTTTGTTTGATAAAGCCTATGCAGCTTCTTTTCCTACAGTTCCTAACCGTAGAGACATTGTCACAGGACGATTCACATTCACCTATTCTGACTGGAGCCCGTTACCGTCAGAGGAGGTGGTCTTAGCTAGTGTTCTTAGAAAAGCTGGATATGTTACGATGCTTATAGCAGATACTCCACATATCCTTAAAGATGGATATTACTTTGACAGGGCATTCGACGGTTGGATTTGGATAAGAGGACAAGAAAACGATAGATTCAACACCGATCCAATTGATGTTAAATTTCCATGCAACCCAAATAAACTTAGAGCACCTGACGAAACAGTCAAACAGTACCTACGGAACATATCACACAGGCGTTATGAAAGCGACTATTTTGTAGCTCAAACAATGATGGAAGCAACTAAATGGCTTGAACGAAACAAAAATCATAAAAAATTCTTTTTATATGTAGATACTTTTGACCCTCATGAACCTTGGGACCCGCCAAAAAGTTATGTAGATTTTTATGACCCCGCTTATCAGGGAGAAGAAGTAATTTACCCACTCTATGGACCTTGCGACTATTTAACTCCAGAAGAGCTCAAACATGTTCGAGCCCTATATGCTGGAGAAGCAACAATGGTGGATAATTGGATTGGATTTTTACTAAAAAGAATAAAAGAATTAGGATTATGGGACAACACTGCCATAATCTTTACTTCAGATCATGGATTTTATCATGGCGAACATGGTCTTATCGGAAAATCCATAATAACACCAACAGCTCAAGGTTTAACTCCCCTCTACGATGAGGTGGCCCACATTCCTCTGATGATACGAGTACCGGATCTAAAGCCAGACCTTTGCGACAACATAGTTCAGCCTCCAGACTTAATGCCAACAATTCTTGAGTTAGCTGGAACGGAGATTCCAAAAACAGTGCAGGGAAAATCCCTAGTCCCAATACTTAGAGGAGAAGACACGACTCAACGGGATTTTGCGGTTACATCTCCAAGCATTATTCACGGTCCGATAGCTGGGCAACGTATCTCTGTGATTACTAAAGAATGGTTTTTCATTTATCGTGGTCAGATTGATGACGTCCTGAAAGAGTTATCTAATGATAAAAAAACAAGGATAGTGGATGGTTTTGAGAGGTTCCTAAAAATAATAGGGGAAAAACCAAGAAATGAACTATATTATTTACCAAACGACCCAACACAGCTCAATGATGTTTTTAAAAAAAATAGGGAAATGGCAAAAGACCTTCACACTAAGCTTGTAAGGTTTTTGGAATCACTTGGAACTAAAGACGAAACCCTCCGATACTGGAAAAATCTAGAATAAGATGGATGAATATTTGGCTTATCTTCTTTTCTCGTAGGAATTTTGGGGTTATTTAGTTGCTGTAATATATTAAAATATTCAATATGCTTTCAGCTTGGACCGTCAGGCCGTCAGCTATTCCTTTTGTGAGTGCTGACTGTTCGACCAGACGATTTTGGATTGGTTTTTATTCCTGATTAATTGCTTGTTTTAGCTAAATATACTGAATTCTTTAATAATTGCTATAGTAGCTAGTCATCTCTTGTTCGTAAAAATTGGTTGTTTTTTGTGGCTTTTTGTGTGCTAGCTAGCTATCTTGTTAACCTTGCGCGCGATTCAAACAAGAATTACACTTCTTTTTCTTGAAAATAAGACCTGTATCGTTAATGCATTTTGCACAAACTCTTTTGCCACATATATCACAATTAATCGCTTGTTTGATCCAAATCTTCTTCTGGCATTCTTCGCAATAAATTAGTTCATTCCATTTCATGCCTGATGACCCGAATATCAGGTCTTCGTGTCTCTTTCCATTCGGTTCATTCATTTCAATGTACCATAGGGGCACTTAGGCAAAATCGCTTTTTACGAAAGAGACATCGTATCGGCGTGGAACAAATAATTTGTCATATCCACGCGCGCCATAATACTGCGTGTAGTGTCTTGTGTTTCTTTTTATGATGCTGTTCAGCACTATTTCTCTTGCTTCTCGATAGTCTCCAATTATAGGTTGATGAATGTTTATTCGATACTTGTTCTCCGTATTCACGATGTAATCAGTTTTATGATATTTGCCAATCTCCCCAGATAATTGAGTGTCATTAGTTATCTGGCGAGTTAATGCGTCTAGCACAATAATGCCAGAGTCCTCAAATAGTAATGGAGGAGACCTCACCGACCCTCTAAAAATGAATTCAAAGAAGTAATATGGATGATAATCAAGTGCCAAGCTTCTTACTTTGGATTCTTTTTTGTTCCCATAATTGACTAATAAAGGCAATGCGTTTCTTATTGAATAGGAGGTTCCAGATATAAGTTCTTCTTTCGACATCCTTTTGCTTTCATATTCCATCCACAATCTCATAAAATCTGTTTCAATCTGTTGTACTTCATCTTCTGTATCTGCAATATTGAGAGATTCAACGTTTGAGTTCAATCCACTAAAAGTTAGGTTAGCTGATCCTGAAATTCCGTTTTTTTTATCCACAAGGTAGATTTTAGCGTGTATAAAATTGGATTTCTCGTCGGATCTACCTTTGTCCAAAACCAGTAAATTGAGATTTGGATTATCAGAAGCTTTTAGAATTTCGAGAGATTCAATGTTATAGTCGACATTACTCGTAATTATCCTGACTTCGACACCTTTTTGCGAAAAGTATGCCAGTTGCTTAGCATACTCCTTTCCTAGCCAAGGGCTTACTATCCAAATTGATTCTCGGGCATTTTCCAAAAGTGGCATTATCCGAGAGCCAGCGTTAGGACCAGAATAGGTTTTCATTTGTCGTCCTCAATTTGGATGTTAGTTGTCGCTATTTGTATGAACTAATTAATCTTCGAATGATATTCTGAGTATTCTAAATATTAGAATATAAGCCCTATGAATTTCAAGATAGCTACATTGTATATATTAGATATTATACTCTCTCACATGTGTGTGAGTTCGTTTTTAGCTACCTAGAATTCATGTAAATTTCATAGAGGAACGAGTGAAGCTCAATTGTTAATCTTGTCAGAATCTTTGAGCTCGCTCCCTCAACCTGTCAAGCAAACCTGTTAGGCTTTTCCCTGGATCTCCTGTACTAGATCATGGCAGAAGCTTACCGCCCTTTTAAAGACCGCGAGGACTTCTGGGTTAGCCTCAGTTCTAAGAATTTGCTCATGGTTAGGAATCCAGTTATTCAACAGATAATCTATTTCCTCTTGGAGGTTAGGCTCTTGGTTATGGTCCATGAAGAACTTTAAGCAGCCGAGTATACCATACTTCAGGCTCTGGTCGAACATGTTCTTTGACTCCGCCACAATCTGTGCGTAAGTCATCTTCATCCTTTCATGTCTCTCCTTCGCGATCTGGATGCTTGTCTTAGTAGCCATCCTATCAATGAATGGAACCTTTGTCTGGATCCATGGCTCAATTGAGACCACGTACTGTCGCAGGTCGATTCCGCCCTTTGTGTCAATGGCGTTATGGGTGTTTATCTGGATGTTCCTGTAAAACGCTATTAAACCAAGGTTTGCATCTAAAGTATCTGCCTCGTAGAGGATGTTTCTCTCCAAGGCATTAGGAAGAGATGTATCAATGCCATTATTCAGTTTTAGGTGACCTTCAATTATCGTAGCCACAGAGTTGGAGAAATCTTCTGATAAACCTTGAGACTCGATAATTTTCTTGGCGATGAGGGCTCCGGAGATGTTGTGGAGTTTGTTGAATTGGTTTAGTTCGTCATAGAGCCTTGTGACAAGGTTCTGCCTCTTTGGCATCAACAACTCGTTTCGCCAGAAGCCATACTCGTCCAACACACGTTTTCCTTGAGCGTCTCTTAGAATCCTTCCATCGTAGCGTTTTGTGATGTCGTGAAGCAAGGCAGCGTACTCGAGCTTTCTGAGATCTGCGCCCTCATTTCTGCCAATCTTTAAGGCCAGGGCGCGAACCCTTTGAGTATGCTCATAATAGTAGTGTTTCCAGGAGAAGTCGACCCATGACTCATCCCAGAGAGAGAAGGTCTCCTTGACTAGTTTAACAAGCCTGTTTATAGTCTTTGCATCATCAATGAACAACGCATAGCCACCGGAGTTTTTAGCTCTCTTAATAGTTTGCTATTTGCTATCTTGGGATTAGAGCATATTTATTATCGATGTTTTCTAATCGTGCGCACTAAATTTTAATCCCAACCGAATCCTGCTAGACTCTACAATCTTCTTTCAGCTAGAATGATTAACGTAAAAGTTGATCTTTTAAATCCCATCCTCGGCTCTCATTCTTATTTGTAAGCCTTTTTTGATAATTCAACAGGGACCTAACGAGCCTATTTTAGCCATCTTCGAAGACGGTGAAGACTTTCCTTAACTTCTTCCGTGGGATCATGATCTCCTGGCTCATGTTCAATGCTTAAGTAACCGTTATACTTGATATCCTTTAAAGCATTAAGCACCCCTGGGATGTTCACTATACCGTCTCCTAAGGTACAGCTTTCGTGTTTTCCTGCTTCTTTGATATCTTTTAGATGCACATGGAATATGTTTTTCCCTAATTTTCGGATTGCTTCTTCTGGATTAATCCCGAAAGTAGCAAACCATCCAGTGTCTACCGTTGCCCCAAACCAATCTCCTTTATTATCAATCATCCTTTGAATTTTTTCAGGAACCTCCATTCCTGGATGATTCTCAAACGCGAGACTGATCCTGTACTTCTGACAAAGCTCATAGGCTTTGGGTAACAGCTTCTCTCCCAATCCTCCAGCCAATATTTTGGCCCCAATTGTCTTTGCTATTTGAAAACTCTTGTCTATCTCTTCTTCTGAGTTACCAAACCCTCCCGCATAAGAACAGACTGAAATTCCATACCTATCTAAAATCTGTTTAGCCTTTTGGATTCGCTCTCTACTTGCATTATAGTCAAGATGGGTTGTCCACAACTCAACCGTCTTAAAACCAGCATCTGATATGATTTGCAGCATTTTGCTAAATTCTTCTTCGAAAGCATCACTTTGAAAAAGATCTCTTGTAGCTTTATCTCCCTTTCCCCAATCACCTCTAAGCCAATCTGGATCCAAAGAATATCCCACTACCTTAGCAACAAAATTCGCAGTTACAAAAGAAATTTAGGTCGTCTTCTTCTGCTGCGCGCTGCTAAAGCAACTAAAATTATAATCACTGGAATCATAAAAATCGCGAGGAACATATATAGTTGAGATGGGTCAGTGACCCATTGTGCTGTTATACTCTTTGGCGAGTTCATGGTTATTGACATTGGATTCTCTTTTCCAGTGTAATCTCCTGACCACTTTGAAAATACGTTATAAGTTAGGAATCCAGCAGAAACAGTAGTGGGTGAAATTTGGAAATTAGCATCTGAACCAGCATCATACCAGCCCTGACCTGAAGCTGTGCCAAAACCACCATTATCGATGGTCAAATAGTACTGAGTTTTATAGGTGGCCACAACCGTCACACTTCCGCTACCCCAAACAGTACCATTGTGGCTTTGAGCGCCTCCATTACTCCAACTAGTCCAGACATGACGAGTACCAGCAGGCCCATTAATTGGTGAAAGAGCCTGAAGCGAATGAGTTGATCCAACAGCCCAACTGAAATTGGCAGGCGTAGTCATAGTAATCCCATCAACTATCACCGAACTCACCCCAGTCACACTAGAAGTGACCATAACCGACAAAGTAGAGACGATTGACTTGTAAGAGCCTGTGACTGTGTAATTCCAAACTTCGAGAGGTAGCCAGGGAAACATCGGCGAATCAATAGTAAGACGGAGTTCGCCTGGGAAATAAAAACCATAATCAAAAGAAAACTGTTTTCCAGAAGTATTACTTGAAACGGTTGGAGAGAAGCTGTAATCAACCATAGCTCCATTGGAAGTGACCGTAACTTCTCCAGAGTCAACCCATTCGCTGAATGGCAAATCGGAATAGACTTTGCTTTGGCCATTAACTGTTAAAACTGTCCCCATAGCGCTCGAGTCCAGACCTGTCTGATTGAATGTGATGAGGTACTGAGTTTTGTAAAAAGCGCAAATATAATTGCCTGGAGGTGCAAATGCTGGGGGAAGAGCCCCGCTCTTGACAGTGAATGTGTGGTTTTGGGCTCCTCCGTCGCTCCAGCTAACAAAGACAAACCGTGTTGTTGGGGAACTCCTACTCGTAACTATGGAACGGGCTTCAAGTTTATGAGTTGAACCCGCAGCCCAATCATAGCTAGCGAAATCAAGGGCTGGACTGCCGTCCACTATGAGGGCGTCACTGGAGAGTAACATGAAACCTGCATAATCATTTGTATTAGTCCATATAGAAACCCCTGGTGGATATCCCGTCCCACTGTTGTCCCGGATATTATCGGTTATAGTTCCTGGTCCGTTCACCGTTGCCATTGTGCCAAACATATCTGGATAAAGGAGACTTATCGAACCAGTAGCGCTCCAAGATGAAAAAAGGAAACCTGGGCTATCGTAATCCATCACATCCTTCGATGAACCTGCGTTAATCCAAATGCCAGTCCCTGAAGGCACAAAGAAATTACCCCCAGTATAGGACACCATGCCAGCTCCTAGGGGATTTACATAGAATACAACAAAATATTGGGTCGTATAGTTAGCGACAACAGTTTCGCTTGAGCTTGGAACGGTGTAAACATGTGTTTCGATTCCGCCATCGCTCCAACGCCCATTGAAGACGTAACGTGTGGCGTTTGAATTGGGATCGAAAACTACGCCTGCTGCCTGAAG
>CAYGYP010000084.1:0-7140 GCA_964354115.1 uncultured Candidatus Bathyarchaeia archaeon
AAAGAAATGGCAGAACAAATGGGAGGAGATGGGCACTTATCGTTTTGACCGGAGTGATAAGAAGCGTCCGACCTTCAGCATTGACACGCCGCCGCCTTATGCTTCCGGCGAGTTTCACATGGGACTGGTGCTCAACTGGACGTATTTCGACATCGTGGCCAGGTTTAAACGCATGCGAGGATACAACGTCTATTTTCCGCAAGGCTGGGACTGTCACGGTTTGCCTGTTGAGGTAGAGGTGGAAAAGAGGCACAATATTCGAAAAACAGATGTTCCGCCTGATCAGTTTCGGAAGCTCTGCATGGAGCTTGTCAACAAATACATAGGAGTCATGAAAGAATCCACCACTCGCCTCGGGTACTCAATCGACTGGTCGACCGAGTACCGGACGATGGATCCTGACTATTGGCGGCGCACTCAGCTTTCCTACATTCTGCTCTACAAGAAGGGCTTCATCTATCGAGGGAAACATCCTGTAAACTGGTGTCCCCGATGTGAAACCGCCATTGCGGATGCAGAAGTGGAACATGACACTAGGAACACACATCTGCATTACGTCAAGTTCAGACTTGAAGATGGAGATTTCCTGGAAATAGCCACAACAAGACCTGAACTGATTCCAGCATGCGTCACAGTCGCAGTAAATCCTGAGGATGAACGCTATTCGAAGTGCGTCGGAAGAAAGGTTGATGTGCCGACGACCAGAAGAACGGTTGAAGTAGTAACGGATCGCATGGTGGATCCAAAGTTCGGCACAGGAGCCGTGATGATCTGCACTTACGGGGACAAGGCTGATGTGAAAAGCGTTTTCGAACACGATCTGCGCGCCATCATGTGCATTGACGAAAAAGGAAAAATGACCGAAAACGCCGGCAAATATGCGGGAATGAGGGCAGATGAGGCAAGAAAAGCGATGCTTGCAGATTTGAAAGCAGAAGGTCTAGTCGACAAGACTGAACCGCTTAGCCAAGAGGTAAGCATCTGCTGGAGATGTCACACCCCAATAGAAATTCTTGAAAGAGAGCAATGGTTCATGAAAACCCGCATCCTTACTGACAGAGTGGAAAAGGAAGCTAATGAGATCACATGGTACCCCGAATATATGAAGCATCGTCTGATAGATTGGGCAAAGTCGCTTGAATGGGACTGGGTAATATCGCGACAGAGAGTGTTCGGGACGCCAATACCCATCTGGTACTGCAAGAAATGCAGCGAGATGATTATTGCTGAAGAGAACTGGGTGCCAATAGACCCACGAATAGAAAAGCCCAAAGTCGACAAATGCCCGAAATGCGGTGGCACAGATTTCACTCCGGAAATGGATGTTTTTGACACTTGGATGGATTCCTCAATAACGTGTGCCGTTCACGCTGGATGGCCTGATAAGAAAGATTGGCGCAGACTGTTTCCCGCAGACATGCACCCATCTGGAGTGGATATCATTCGCACTTGGGCATACTACCTGATGGTCAGGCACCTAGCATTGTTCAACGAGAAACCTTACAAAAGCTGCCTGATCAACGGCATGGTCCTCGGAACAGACGGGCGCGAAATGCACAAATCTCTGGGAAACTATGTCGCCTCTCTAGAAGTTCTGTCAAAGTATGGGGCAGACGCGACAAGACAATGGGCTGCCGGCGGCGGAGCAACAGGCTCCGATATACCTTTTCGTTGGCCAGACGTCGAGTACGGCTGGCGCTTCCTCATCAAACTGTGGAACGCTTCGGGATTCGTAAGCAACTTGCTGAAGGATTACACGCCAGATGCTCAGACAAAATACGCATTACAGCCGATGGACAAGTGGATTCTGAGCAAGGCCGAGAAGCTAACTGAAAAAGTGACAGACGCTCTGGAAAAGTGCCAGTTCAATATAGCCATGGAGGAAACCCGAAACTTCGCATGGCACGTTTTCTGCGACAGCTACATAGAAGCGGTTAAAGATAGGCTATACAGGCCTGAAATCTACGGAGAAGAGAAAAGAAAAGCGGCCCAATACACGCTCTATACCATCCTGTACAGGATACTGCAGCTTCTAGCTCCCTTAACACCACATACCACAGAGGAGATCTACGAAGTCCTTTTTGCGAAAGACAAAGACTTCAGAAGCATTCATCTATCTGCTTGGCCGACCATGAACAAGAAATTCACTGATGAGAAAGCTGAGAAGCAGGGAGACCTATTAGCCGCTGTAATAGCCGAAGTAAGGCGTGAAAAGGCCGAGAAGCATATGCCGCTGAATGCGCAGGTCAAAAAGCTGACAATCTACGCTGGAGAAAAAAACACAGCGAAGATGATTATGGAAGGCAAAGAAGACATAGCTGGCGCATGCAAAGCTGCAGACATCGCAATTCTGCCCGAAAAGGGCGAGGGCAAACAAATCAAATCATACGACAACATCCGCTTTGCAGCTGAGTTTTAGAGCAAGGCTTAGGAAGCGACAAACAGTGAAGACGATTGCGATAGTGGGTTGCGGGGCAATCGGCACCCTGATTGCGGAAGCAGTTGAAAAGGGAATAGTGCGATGCGACAGGCTTGTCCTATATGACATTGACAAGCCCAAGGCTGAAGGACTCAAAGCAACGCTTCGCATTCCGACAACCGTTGCTGACAGCCTTGAAGAGTTGATCAAACTTAAGCCCACCGTCATCGTGGAAGCGGCTTCACAGCAGGCCGCAAGGGACATCGTGCCTAAAGCTGTCGAGGAAAACATCGAAGTAATAGTCATGAGCGTGGGCGCGCTTCTAGGCATGAATGTCAGAAGCAACAAGGTTCACATCACTTCTGGGGCCATCGGCGGTTTGGATGCTATTTCCAGTGCAGATCTGGCCGGAGTGGAAGAGGTGGTTCTGATCACGAGGAAGAACCCCAAAGTCCTGGATTTAGATAATCGAGTCGAGAAGTTGGTTTATGAAGGAGGCGCTGAAGAGGCAGCTAGACGTTTTCCGCGGGAGATGAATGTGGCGGCTACGCTGGCTTTAACCGTTCAACCTGAAAAGGTGAAGGTGCAGGTGATTTCAGATCCGAAAGTTCACAAGAACGTGCATGAGATGAGAGTAAGATGGAAGTATGGCGAGATGTTCCTGAGATTTGCTAACGATCCACATCCGGAAAATCCCAAAACCAGCGCCCTTTCAGCATGGTCTGCAATAAGACTACTAAAAGAGATTTCGGAGAGACATACTTCAGGTTAAGGTTTCATTCCGGTCCCCACGTCTATCCAGAGTTTTTCGCCTATTTTCTTGTATCCGATTTTCTCATAAGCACTTATGGCTGGATAGTTGTCCGACCTCACGAACAGAGCGGCTGCATCGGATTTTCGCAGGGCTTCTTCCGTAATGGCCGAAGTGGCCAATGTCGCGTATCCTCTGTTTCTGTGGTTTAGGTCTGTGTAGACTCCGCCTATCATCCAGATCTGAGGGGTCTGAATGAAGGAACCAGCATAAGAGACCATGTCGCCATCCATGAAAACTCCGTATGTGGGCATTATTCCTACCCAATCAGTGTATTTCTTATCAACAGTTCCCGCGTGATCTTTTCTGCTTGGGAAAAGTGCGGCAATCCTCGAACCGTCCACTGTGTTCAGCTTTCGCACGTGTGCTGATCTGAAGAAATTAGCCTCACCTTTCCTGATGAGCATCCAGTTCTCGACGTAGTGTCTTGCACTTGGAATCCTGCTTTCTATTTCGGCGAGAAGATTCGATGGCGCATGCATTATGAAGCGGTCTGAAGGGGCATATTCAACAAGCTTGCCTACGGTTCCAACGTCACATTCCAAAACGACACTTGGGAACTCCAATGCCGCGTAGATTAAGATGTATCCACCCAATCTATCGCTTTCAAAAGCAGCGTACATCGTTGTGTGTTCAGGGTCATGTTGGAGGTCGTAGAAAGCGAAAACATGCCTAACAACACCTTGCCCAAGATAATCAATTATGCATTGCCTGTTGCTTTCATCAACCTTTATTATTTCCAACATAAGCTCTCTTCTTTGTGCCTTAACCATAGCGCGCGCATGGAGTTTGGACCAACATGTCTTCCAACCCGAATGGAACCGGCACTATCTTGCGGCTGTCTTTTTCTCTTTCTTAACCTCATTTACTAGCTTCTCAATTTCCTCTTCTGTATTGTAGAAGTGAGGTGAGACTCGTATTCCATGGGATCTTGCGGAAACGACTATTCCACTGTTGCCGAGTTTCTGTGACACGTCTTGTGCCTTGTCTATTTTGAAGTTGACTATTCCGGATCGATATTGCTCTTCTTCGGGTGTTTGAAGTTGAAGTCTCAAATCTTTCACCAAATCCATGAGACGATCCGTTAGTTTCAGGATTCTTCTTCTGACGTTTTCGATACCGAAATCCAGCAGCATTTTCATTGCTACTCTGGCTCCAACCTGGCTTAGACGGCTTGGGGTTCCTGCTTCGAAGCGGCTTGCAGTCTTTGAGAGTTTCAAGTTCCAGATGTCCCAGAAGTCCACCGTTTCAAAGATTCCTTGGTCTACGCTTGCCCATCCGACAAGTGGCGGCTCGAACTTCTCGATTAGTCCTTCCTTCACGTAGAGGTAGCCTACGCCTGGCGGGCTCAGTAGCCACTTGTAACATGATGCTGTCAAAAAATCAACGTCGTCTCGTTTGACGTCTACGTTCATTGTGCCGACAGATTGGATTGCATCAACGATTAGGTATGCTCCGTGTTCATGTGCTATTTCGCTCAGAATCCGCAGATTATGACGGAACCCGTTGCTGTATTCAACGTGGCTTACTGCAATAGCAACGGTCTTGTCGTCAACGGCCTTCTCCATATCGTCTAGCAGGATTTTTCCGTTGATGTTTCTCACGTAATGAATTTTGACGCCTAGCTTCTTGCGTAGCCAAGGATATGTTACTGATGGATATTCGAGGTCGGTCGTGACGATTTTTGATCCTGACGGATAATGAAGTGCGTTTGCGGCAATGTTCAAGCCAATGGATGTGTTCTCGACGAAGGCTATTTCTTCGGGTTTCGCTCCGATCAGTTTTGCGAAGAACGGTTTGCCACCGTCTTCCCACTCAGCTGATGTGGTGCCGAAATTCGAGGCTTCGCTAACGTATTTGCGAATGGCGTCTGCTGCTGGTTTCGGCGGCGGGGATTGCGCAGCATGATTCAGAAATATCTTGTTCTTCGTTATTGGAAACTGTTCACGTATCTTTTGTATGTCTTCCACGCATGATTCACCGCTCTCGTCGCATACCGTATACCCGCAGTATCAAATATTAAAACCTCGATCAATATGATTCTTATTTCTCTTCTGTGCCAGCTCGAGTCAAGGGACAGTGTTCAAAGCAAAACCGCCAAAACATGTCCAATGGTTTCTCAATAGTCTTTTCAATTCGTCAAGCGTCTTCTCGACCGTCCTGCGACACTGGGGCGGTTCTTTCGGGGGTGTTTCAGACTCTTCCACATTAATTTCTTTCAGGCCGATCGTGCCCGCCGCAAGTGCATACCAGCAAAGTGGCAAAACCTGGGAATTATATCCGCTTCCGGGTATGAGAACAAGTTTGCCTCCGCAGACTTCGTCGGCTGTTCTGGAGATCAATTTGGCTATGTCGAAAAAACCCTTAACGGTTAGGCCTAAGTCCCCAAGCATGTCCGCAAAATGCGCGTCGCTTCCACCGTTCGCTATGATGATTTCAGGCTTGAACTCTTCCGCAAGGGGGACGAACGTTTCGTTCAAAACGTGGAGGTACGTTTCGTCGCTTGTTCCAGGCGGCAGGGGCACGCTGACGTTGTAGCCCTTTCCTTCGCCTTCGCCTATTTGCCAGACGAACCCCGTTCCAGGGTAGATCGTTCTTGGATCTTGATGTAGAGAGACGTAGAGCACGGTTGGATCTTCGTAGTAGATGTCGCTTGTGCCATTTCCGTAGTGAACATCATAATCCAAAACCAGAAACCGCTTAATGTTATGTCTGCATCTTAGATACTCGACTAATACTGCTATGTCGTTGAAGAGGCAGAATCCTCCTCCGTATTTTCTGCCTGCATGGTGGTAGCCGCCTCCAAGCGATATTGCATGCTTTGTTTTTCCTTCCGCTACGTTTTTGCCGCATTCAACCGCGCCGCCAGCGATGAGTAACGCTGCCTCGAGGATCTTGCGAGAAACGGGAGTCTCAAAATCGTAAGGCTTGTTTTCCTTTGCCAATTGGAAGATCAGGTTCACGTAGTTCTTATCATGAATTCTTAGCAGGTCCTGCTTGGATGCTGCTTCTGGTGTGACAAGCGTGAGTTCGGGCCGGCTGAGTAGTTTGTGGTCTTCAAAAAACTTCATTGCGTTCTTGAATCTGTCTCCTCTAAATGGATGGTCTTCTCCCAGATCATACTGCTTGTACTTCTCATCGAAAGTCAACACAGTCTTGTCGGGCAATCAATACACTTCCAAGTCAGGACTGTGTACGTAATTATAAAATGCTACGGAAATGCCAAGAGCTTCGTGATGAGAAAAAGGAAGAGGTGTGTTGTTTTTCCTTATGTCTCTTGTTTCTCTTCTGTCTTAGTTGATGATTCTACTGTTTGTGAGTCCTCTGCACCTTGCAATGCTGTTTTTTGAGTTTCAGTTGAATCTACTTCATTGCCTCCAAACTCGACTTTGGGTTTCTGCAACGTTTCCACTACTTCGATCCCTGCAACTTGGGGCTCATCGCGTTGCTTTGTAAAGACGTTGCCGCATGCCAGCTGGTCTGCAGCTTCTTTTATCGAGTTTAGCTCGAGCCTAGAGGTCTCAAGTCCCATGGAAAGGACATTGATCTCTCGTTGATATGTTTCCTCATCAACCTCTCCTATTACGTGCTGCACTTCAAAGTTTGCTAGAAGGATTTCGAGCGTTTTGATTTGCTCCTCAAGTTCGACCATCTTACTGTTCATCTTCTGCAGAAGGGCCTTCTGACGTCTTTCAATGTCTGTTACGGCTTCGGCAATTTCCATGCTGAAGAGTTCATGTGTAGATTGTGAGATTCTGCCAGTGTTTAGCAGATTGTCTAATGCCTGCTTCTTTTTCTTGGTCATTTCATATTCTTCGTTCAGTTCTTCAAAAGAGTGTTTCCACGAAATCATCTTTCGCACCGCTCAGCTATTTGCCACGAATGGAAGAAATAACACTTGTTAACATGC
>CAYGYP010000085.1:0-7122 GCA_964354115.1 uncultured Candidatus Bathyarchaeia archaeon
TGAGACTCTGCAACTTGTATGGACCTCGGCAACGTAAGTATTTGATGTACGATATCCTGCTAAGGTTGATGAAAAACCATAAGAAGCTTGAAATGCTTGGCACTGGTCTTGAAGAAAGAGACTTCATATACGTCGACGATGTGATAACTGCTATGCTTCTTGCCGCAAATAACCCGAAATCAGATGACAAAATTTTCAATGTCGGTACAGGAATTTCCACATCTATAAAAGAAATAACTGACATAATCCTGAAAATCTTGGATATGCATCCAGAAGTATCATTCACTCAGTTATCTTGGAAAGGTGACATCAAAAAACTGGGCGCTAACACTCAAAAATTAAGAAATTTAGGTTTTAGACCAAAGTATTCTCTGGAGGATGGAGTACGAAAAACAATTGATTGGTTCGTCGGTGTGCACAAGCCAAATTGGGGACATTGAGTCGTAATGCTATTAAAATCGAATTTACAAAGCCAGACTTGACAGTTGGGGGAAATCGGGTAGGAAAATAGTTTTGAAAGAATATACATGGAAAAAGGTTGCCAAAGATTTCCAAAATTATCTTATGCCAATCACGTAGTGTGGCTCGTTCCTCAGGTGCACCGACCAACAACCACACTTGGGCTTCGAGAACATTTATGTACCTAATATCCAAGCCACTCACAGCAGAGCTCTAAACAACAACTGACAAGAGGCCCGACATGAGAATTGTGAAAAACGCTATCAATATTATATTGGAAAAAAGGTGGTTACAACCGGCAAAAAGGTGGTTACAACCGCCAATTGACCATTTTCTCTATGGATCAACAAGACATCGTGGCCCCTTTACCATGCTTCTTCAAAAAAAAATGAATAAATGCAATAACCTGAAAGACTACGTACGTTTAGCTTATGGTACATTTTACATGAGTCCGGGACAAGTAATAGAGGAAATTATAGAACTATTGGATATGCTAGCAATAAATAAGCCGAAGTTCATTTTGGAGATAGGGACAGCAAGAGGCGGAACACTATTTTTACTTTCCAGAGTTGCAAGTTCGGACGCTTCGATAATTAGTCTTGATCTTCCAGGCGGCGCTTGGGGAGGTGGCTATTTTTCATCCAAAATCCCGTTTTATAAAACTTTTGCCGCTCGAGATCAGAAAATGTACTTCATTCTCGAAAATTCTCACTCACCTCAGACTTTTCAGTTGGTCCAAGGAATTTTGAAAGGGCGTAAATTGGATTTTCTTTTCATAGATGGTGATCATACTTATTACGGCGTGAAAAAGGATTTTGAAATGTACAGCAAACTAGTCAGGAAGAGCGGAATGATAGCCTTTCATGATGTCTCAATGCATGATTCTCGAAGTGAATGTGAAGTAGCAAAATTCTGGCGTGATATCAAAGACAAATATAAACATGTAGAAATTATCAAAGACCAGAGGCAAGGCTGGGCGGGAATAGGCATTTTGTATATATAATAATACGGTAGTTGATTTCCTCGTTTTTGAACGCTTAGCGTGCATGCGTGTTGAGTCTATTTAAAAACTCAAATCGCTTTCAAAAAGTCACGCTCTATGTGTATAGACAGCGTTTTGATGCCAACATTTTCAGATAACTTAATTTATTTTTTCTAAAACTGAAGCGCGCGCGTAAGTTTTCATATGGTCTCAAACCATGCACGCTTATCGCAAAGAACTCGGAACCAAATCAGTAGTGGCGAAAATATTTATCACCTACTGACCTAGACAATCTATAGATATGTTATTAATGGCATAATCAAGAAACTATATACAGATTCGAGCCAGTTAGAAATCATGGGAATCGGCGAAATAATTCAAGATTATGCATTAGTATCTGATATCGTTGGCGCTCTCATGCTGCTTGTACAAAGAGGAAAATATAGCGAATTCCAAATGGTAGATGCGCACTTTTGCCCATAATCCAATAGGGGGCAATCTATGCTTAAAATTCTGATGTTTGTAAATTGGCCTATCCACAGGGTTGAAGAATTTGACTATAATATTATGAATCCTAACCAAATAGTATCTGGAGAAAGCTACTGGTTTTTTAAGTATTGGCCGAGTGACATTGAGGTTGATGTTGTTGGGGTCCAGAGAGGTTTTCTTCTTCATCCCTTAGAGGATCTCTCGCGGATATACTTGCAACACGTAAAGGCATTTAACAGGGTTAAAGATTATGACTTGATTTTGACTTATGATTCCTCCAGCGCTTTTCTTTTTGCTCAACTTAGATCAAAGGCTGGGGTCTACAGGTCAATTCCTCATATTATGATTGATGTTGGAATGCCCGCGGCAATGGAGACTCTGAGAGGCATTCCCTCATCCTTAATACTTGGAATGTTAAAGCAGGCTTTCAACCGGAAGAGTGTTTCACATATAATCTTTCATTCTTTATGTCAACGTTCATTCTATAGACGTGTTCTGGGTTTTCCTGAAGATGCGTTATCATATGTACCGTTCGGCGTTGAGACAGATTACTTCAAACCAGAATCAGTTGAAAGCGAAGACTACATATTTGCCGCAGGTGAATTCCGGGATTTCAAAACTCTCTTGAGTGTTTATGACAGAGGCCACGCGAGACTGCCAGAGTTAAGGGTCAGAAGTGAGTTGCCAACGCCGAAGCATCTTCCACCAAATGTCAAATGGTTGCCGAGAGCTCCAATATCTACGTTTAAGGCTGAAACTCTAAAAGCGAAGTTCATAATTGCCCCATTGCACTACACTCTCAGGTCCACGGGGGTTATGACGTGTCTTCAATCTATGGCTTTGGGCAAAGCCGTAATCACGTCTAGGGTTCCTCCCATAGCTGGATATGTAACCGATGGTGAAACAGCAATTTGCTATGAGCGTTATGACGCAGAAGATCTTTTCAGAAAGATCTTGCTCCTTTCAAAAGAATACAAATTAGTGGAAGATATTGGCAAGGCGGCAAGGAAGGTTGTCGAGACGAAATTTGACTTGAATACTATGGGAAAACAGCTTTGGAGTTGCACTTTTAAGGTATTAAGAAGCACCGCTGACATTGCGCAGTAAGTTTGAGACAGATAATAAATAATTTCTCCTTCAAACGAATCTAAAAGGTCTATGGGTCTGAAGTCAACTATTTAGTAAGCAAACGAAGGAGAACACGCTAAAGCATTGACTTAGTGTTCGTGTAATGTGATTATTTTGAACGCTAAAAAAATGAAAATTACTTGGCCAAGTTCATTAATTATAGACCTTCAGTTGCATCGCACAACTCAGATAGAGGTGTTGAAAAATCTGGCGATGATGGGAAATGATGCTCTCCTAATTGGTATGAGGTCCAGAGAACGCCTAAAACTTGAAGAAAACAAAAACCTGCATTTAGTTCAAGTTCCAATTAGATATTTTCCAATTGTTTCCGAATTAATTTATTTAATTGTCTTGGCTTTCTTTCTTCCTATACACATACTTAGTTCTAATCCGGATTTCGTAATTATGGACTCAGAATTATCAATTTTGGGCTCAGTCACCGGAGTTATTGTATCAAGATTTACAAAGGCTAAATTTGTGTTGGACATTCGAAGCACTCCTGTTTGCCTTCAAGGCTTTCGGGGAACCTTGCAAAGGCTGCAATTCGATGTTTCAGTATTTTTTGCAAAAGGTCTCTTTTCAGGGATTAGTACAATTACTCCAATGATGAAAGAAGAGATTTGCAAAAAATATGCCATTGAGCATAGAACGGTAGGTGTTTGGACCTCAGGGGTCTCTGAATCTTTATTTGACCCAGCTCGTTGGAGTATTTCGGGTAAAGAATTGAGAGCGAAACTTGGGCTTTCCGATAGTTTTGTTGTCTTTTACCATGGTCAGCTTACCGCGGCACGCGGAATACCTGAAATTGTCGAGGCTACACGAATTTTAGCACAGAAACAGAGCAATTTTGTCTTATTCCTTTTGGGGTCTGGTCCAGTCGTACCGATGATTAGATCATTAATCATGAAAGAAAATATTGAAAAGAACGTGATTATTCACGATGCTGTCAGCTACGGAGAAGTACCGAAGTATATCAGCATGAGCGACGTATGCATTGTCCCTCTACCGGATAATTCCCTCTGGAGGTTTCAATCTCCTTTGAAACTGCTTGAGTATCTATCAATGGAGAAAGTTGTAATTGCAACGGCTATCCCAGCTCACAGGCGAGTTGTCGGCAATGCTGAGTGTTGCCTGTATCTTTCGTCGATGGATACTGAGGAAATAATTAAATTGTTTGAATTTGCACAGCTTTACAAAGCCAAACTTGATAGTTGGGGGAAATCGGGTAGAAAAATAGTTTTGAAAGAATATACATGGAAAAAGGTTGCCCAAGATTTCCAAAATTATCTTGTGTCAATAACGTGAGTTTCTTTGGTTTAATTTTGTTTTGAGATTTTGTTCCCTCTGATGCTATTAATCAAGAAAGAGGGGTGTGCACAATTCAATTTTTATAGATTCTCCGCTTAATGAATTAGTACGCGGTACGGGGTTAACCCGGGTGTCACCAAGATTTCCGAGTCTTGAACTGTACCATTCAACTCATTCGGGTTAACCCCAGGTACTTGCTCACCGTTTTCAGGCTTGAATCACCCTCCAGCAAAGCCTCAATAGCATTCGCATCCATGCTTACGAGCCCAGCCAAAACCATAGAAGTCTTTTTCACCAGTCCCTTTGGCATGGCCCGGCAACCCCTCAACACGTTATGCTTGGAATGGCCATTGAACTGCTCCACCGGGTAACGTCCACCCCTGAAAAACTCCGAGTTCGGAGTTTTGGTTTGTTTGCCTTTTCTGCGAGGGTTAACCGCGATAATGGGCTTGGCGCCCATGTCCTCGACGGCTTTGATGTTCTGCTTGGAATGGTAGCCGGCGTTAGCCAACACGTACTCTGCCTCCAGGTCCTCGATGAGTTTGGGCAGAAGGGGCGAGTCAAAACAGTTGCCCGGCGTAACTATGGCTTTAAGGGGCAAGCCGAGTTGGTTGACGACTGCGTGAAGTTTGAAGCCCTTGAAGGGGCCTCTGCAGGTGAAGCCCCATTTGGCTTCCACGTCGTAGAGGTCCACCAGCGGAGTGGAGTCGGCGATCAGATGCGTCGTTGGCGCCAGCAGCTGAATGATGTCTGCGGCCTTTTTGAACGTCTCTTGCAGAACGTTGAGGTAGCGTCTCCACTAGCGGCCTATGGTGGTTCTGTCGGGTACTCTTTGTAGTCCAAGTGTTTTGGCGTCGGACGGGTGCTTTTTGAGGTGCCAGTGTATGCGTGTGTCGTTTTGGAGTCCTTTGAGTCTGGCGTAGACGAGGACTCTGGTGGCTCTGAGGCGTCCGTATCCTGGTTTCCCGGTCTTTTTGGCTCTGCTGAAACGACTGTTTTGTTGACGATAAGCCTGACTACTTCGCAGACTTCCATGAAGAAAAGTAGACGCTATGCACTTTTAAAATTGTGCACACCTCTCTGTTTATCTGTAGAACATATATTCTGAAAGGTTTATTAACTATTACTACAAGGTATTTTGAACACTGATAATCGCCGATGTTCGGTGTAATATTATGCAAGAAGTTAGGGCATACGAACGTGGTAAAAAGTCACGACATGGTATTTTGAAGCTTAAGCCTTGGCTACTTGCAGGGTTTATTCTTGTTGCATTGATGTTAATCGGTTCAGTGCAGGCGACTGTAACCAACAACACGTCGCTTTATTCATACGGTATAATTGCGTATCCGACTCCAACGCCAACACCCACGCCTTCCCCTCCTTCGGCAAATTTAGCTTTGCCTTTTCAATCTGCAACATATGCGAATGGAAATGTTGGTTGGGGATGGTTGGATACATCGGATGACATTCTTATATATTCAGATGATGCAACGGTTGAACATACTGTTGGAAACCCCTCTATAAAATTAGGTTGGCATGTAACTGGTGTTGATAATAATATTTATAGAGAAATAGATGGAAGTTGGATTCCTGTAAATGTTGGAGACCATATTGTTTTTTCTGTGTGGATAAAAACAGGGAACGGAACAAATGCAGATGATAATAGTTATGGTGGCAGAATAGGAATAGACCTTTACGGTTATGTAGATGGGGTTCTACAAGCTATCGCATGGTATCCACAATACTCCGCTAATTCGGCAGTTCCTTGGGGTAGCGATTGGACAAAATTAACTTTTAATGTAGTAGTACCATCTGATATTTATGGTTCTGTGAATCCTTTTAATGGGCAACCTTATACAATTCACAGTAATGGTCCTTATGCTATTATTCCTTGGTGCGATGTAAGAACAACGACTGACCCGAATTATGTTTGGTTTGCCGACGCTGAACTATATATTAACCCGACATAATGCTATGGGTTTGCGTGCGTGCACAATGTGATCGAGTCATCCTGGATAATTCCATCAATCGATTAGTATTCGCAGGGCGGTCTATTTGACTGGCGATGTGAAGGAAACTAGAAAACCTAGAATTGCAATCCTCGGTTCGCGAGGCATCCCTGTCACTTACGGTGGAATTGAGACTATAACTCAAGAGCTGGGTTCGGAATTAGTCAAGAAAGGGTTTGAAGTATATGTGAGCTGCGTATCAAAAAGGTTTAAGATCAAACCTTACGGGAACTATCAAGATGTAAAGCTTGTTACTTCCTTGTAATAGACAGTCTGCGAAATTTGTCGCGATTCCAAGCATGTATGAAGCTTGTCCAATGATACTTCTTGAGAGTGTATGTGTCTGGGGAAGATTCCTCTGATGCTAAGACTCCCGTTCTCCTCCGAACTCACTAATGGTGGGAAATATGGAATACTTGGAGACGGAGTAAAAAGTCTAGCCGATCGGCTAATAACACTGGAGAATACATATTCCTTGAGTCAATTAAGTGACAATATTCGAATGTTTGCTAGGAAAGTCCTCAATATGGACGAAGTAGCCAGCGAATATATTGAGCTGTATCGCGATTTATCTTCATAATGGGGGCAAGTGAACGATTGAGTGAGCGCCGGTTTATTGCTATCATATATGATCTTGTGTGAGCAGGGACCTTGCTCAAAATCTGAGCGCAAGTGCTGATTAAACTATCGCCTATCATATCGTATTAATCGACAAGATTGACAAGGTGTAGAAGATGGAAAAGAATA
>CAYGYP010000086.1:0-7051 GCA_964354115.1 uncultured Candidatus Bathyarchaeia archaeon
GAGGTCAGAAGCTTCCTCACAGCGGTCAACTCGTACCTAACCATGAACAAACTCAACATCACTTGGGATGACTTGCTCACCGCTCTGGACGATGTGGATGAACACAACATAGACTTTGTCGACGCATTAACACTACAAACAATGAAAAAGAACAAAATAAGCGAAATATACTCAAACGACAAGGACTTTGACAGAGTGAAACGGATAGAAAGAATTTGGGAATGAACTGCCAAAAAACCGTTTAACCAAAAACGGGCGTGGACATGCCCGTTCCTAAGTTCGTTTGCGAAGCAGCTTATGCCTGTGGCTTCGCTTCGCCTATGGATGATTGCTTGCCTTGAGATACGAGAGGCATCGTCTAGAGAGAGTGGGACCCAACTCTATCACACTTGAAAAGGGAATTTAGGAACCCACTTGCGCACTTCTTTGCTCTGATGATTTGTTCTTGTTCCTTCCATAGTGGGGGGATTGTATGCACTAACAAGATTTGTTTGAAGAAACGTTTGTATGGGTTCGTAATGAAGGCGTCGGGAATGAGTGCGACTGTGAGGGCCGGAGATGATTTTGAGTTTAAGTCACGTCATCCTATGACGGATTCCACTGTCAGATTGAGCACGATTTCTGCAATGTCGCTGGCATACTCGGCTGTCCTTTTCAAGCTTTCCATTACTAGTCTTAGGCTGGCGTTTTCTTCGATTGGCGTTGTTTGGGAAGAGAGCACTACTTCTTTCATCATTGCAGTAGCATCTTTCGCTTTCTGAATCACGCTCTCAGCAAGATTGAAGTCCAGTCTGAATAATGAGTCTACAGCAGTTTCGAACATCGAAACAGCCAAAGTGCTCATTTCTTCGACGTTCTTCAAGCTCTCTTTACCTACCGGTTCTTTGAGGAGCAGAACATTTCCTGCGATGTTCGCCGCGTGGTCTGCTGTTCTCTCCACGGACTTCGTGATAAGGCGGTAACCAAGGCAGTCTCTTGCGTTGTTCAAGCCTATTTCTCTTATTATTCTGGGGTTTTGTATGGCCATCTTGAGCTGGCGTATCACGTATAAATTGAACCTGTCAACCTCATCGTCCGTTGCGATAACGCTTTTGGCCAGTTGCGAGTCAGACGTTTTCATTGCAGTTATGGCGTCTTTATGCATTGAGGATGTGATGATGCACATTCTTCTTAAGGCACTTTGGATTGAGAGTTCGGGATAGCTCAGAAGAACCTGTAGTATCAGTTCCGTTGGAGTGTCAGTCACGATCTCTGTCCCAACGAGCAGACGGCGGGCGAAGTCTTTCAGCATGTTTCTCTGCCTAGAGATCATTTGTTCAGGATTTTGGGCTTTAATGCGAATCATGTTGTAGCCCACTAGGTAGGCCGCCACGGCTTTTCTGATTATCGTGTTTGGGTTGTCGTTTGCAGACACTTTGATGAGTGCCTCGTCTGGTTTTTCTTCTTTGATCAATCCAGATGACGATGTAACTGACAGCGAACCATCGTCTTCTTCTAAAAACAGCAGGGAACTGCCCTTCTTAAGCTGGTTTTTTATGACCCATTTCTTAGGTAAAGAAACTATGTAGGTGGAACCGCCGGTAACCTGAAGCTTCCTCATTTCTCCTTCTTGCTTTCTAGAAGTGTGTGCCAACTTGGTCATCTTTATAGTCCAGAGTGCCATCTATTTATTAAGCTTTTTTCTATATAGTCTATAAAGACTACGTAAGAAACCTATATAATTCCAACAGACCTTTCTACATCCGAAAATTAAAAGAAGAAACAAAGAGGTGTTAAAAAAAATGAACTACAAGATTGTTATTGGAATAGTCGCAATTGCTATCATCACAGCAGGAATATCTGGTTATGCATATCTATCATCACCCACCCAGACAACAGTAACGCTGAACGGCTCAGGAGCCACATTTCCATACCCGCTGCTGGATGCTATGATCAAGCAGTATCAAGAACAAAGAACCAGCGTCCAGATCAACTATCAACCGATAGGCAGCGGAGGAGGCATTTCGGCCCTCGAGAGCAAGACAGTCGACTTCGCAGCCTCAGACGCACCACTCGGTGCCGTTGACATGGCGAAAGCACCAGGCTCGCTTCACATCCCAGAAACGATCGGCGCAGTAACGCTAGCATACAATCTGCCCGGTATCCCAACGGGTCTTCACCTGACTGGTAAGGTCATCGCTGACATCTTTGCTGGCAATGTAACGACGTGGAACGATACGGAGATTCAAGACCTCAATTCAAACTCGGCCTTGCCCGCAAAGAGCATAGTTGTCGTTCATCGATCCGATGGTTCCGGAACAACTTTCATCTTCACCGGCTACTTGAGCGCTTCCAGTTCTGCATGGCAGCAGGCCATTGGACAAGGTAAGTCGGTTGCTTGGCCTGCGGGGCTCGGTGCGAACGGTAATACAGGGGTGGCGAGTGTTGTCCAAGGAACCCCGTATACTATTGGATATGTCGAGTTGGCTTACGCGCTACAGAATAATATGACGGTAGCAGCGATCAAGAACCCGGCGGGCAACTGGATTCTACCTTCGCTCAATACAATCCAGCTAGCGGTACAATCAGCAGCTTCAGGAGGTCTACCGGCAGGCAATGGAAATTGGACAAACGTGAATATTCTCAACGCTCCCGACCCGCAAGCTTATCCAATAGTCAGCTTCACGTATCTTCTAGTATACCAGGAACTCAACGTAATCCCAGGAATGACGCAGGATAAAGCAACAGCTCTTGTCAAGTTTCTCTGGTGGGTGATACACGACGGACAACAAACTTCACCGGGACTAGAGTACGTGCCACTTCCAGCGAACGTAGTGCAAATAGATGAGGTCTCTATCCAGTCGATAACGTTCAATGGACAACATCTACCTACGAGTTAACAGTGGTGCCAGAAACTGCCAGACGCGACCACCCGAAATCTTTTTTCTGAACCTGATTTCAGTATGTCCGAGGACAGAGTTACATGAATCCAAGATTGTCAGGGGACAATCTGTTCAGAATACTGGCTGCTACGCTCACAGCTTCAGCTGCCGTGATTCTCGCAGTCACCGGGTACACTCTTTTCAAGGGCTCTTTGCCCGTGTTACAGCGGTTTGGGCTATATTTTTTCACAGGGACGCAATGGAACCCAGTTCTAGGGAAGGAGATATTCGGTGCGCTCCCTTACCTGCTCGGAACGCTTGTCACTTCTGGTATTGCTCTTCTAATAGGTGTGCCCCTGAGCCTTGGGATAGCGATTTTTCTTGCAGAGATGGCTCCCAAAACCGTGAGAGTACCGATTTCGTACCTTGTGGAACTGCTCGCAGCAGTTCCTAGCATCATATACGGGCTATGGGGACTCTTCGTTTTTCGCTTTTGGATTCTCGACTACATCGAAGCTCCCTTATCCACTTACTTAGGATGGGTTCCCGTGTTCAGCGGCACTCCTTTCGGTCTCGATGTGCTCACTGCTGGAATAATCCTGGCCATCATGATAACACCCACGGTTTCGTCAGTCTCGAGGGAAGTCATTCAGGCGGTTCCGAACTCAATCAGGGAGGGAGCCTACAGCATCGGCGCAACGAAGTGGGAAGTCATCAGAAACTGGGTGTTAAGCTACGGTCGTTCCGGACTCTTTGGGGCAGTTATCCTGGGTCTCGGCAGAGCGGTCGGCGAGACGATGGCAGTCACCATGCTCATCGGAAACACCAGCGGCGCTGCTGCAATCCCTACTTCTCTTTTCAAAGGAAGCCAGACGATGTCATCTCTTATAGCCAGCGGTTTCATGGAAGCGACACCTGGGTCTCTAGAATACTCAGCATACATTGGTGTCGGACTGCTCTTGCTCCTGCTAAGTCTGTCCATAAACGCTATCGCTCAGGTCATGGTGACTCGCGTCCTAAAGGTTAAGGGAGGTGCCGTGGAGTAGATGACCAGCTACGCCTACAGGAAGTTTAAGGATAAACTATTCTTCGTGCTCAGCCTAGGATGCGTCATTATCGCTGTTCTGCCCCTGACTAGCATTCTCTTCGAAGTCATTGCGAGAGGAGCATCACAGCTCAGCATTCAATTCATCACTCAAGCCGCGTCTGCGGGCGGCATCGGTCAGGCCATACAAGGCACTTTAATCCTGATCGGCCTTACTGGCCTTATGGGCATACCACTCGGGGTAATGTCCGGAATCTACTTGGCAGAATACGGCAACAACAAGTATGCCGCTTCGATGAGAATGTTCAATGATGTGCTCACAGAGTTTCCCTCCATAGTCGTCGGAATCACCGTCACCCTCGTCGTTGTTCTCACTCTCGGTTACTATTCTCCTCTTGCAGGCGCCATTGCCCTTTCCTTTATGTTGATCCCCATAGTTGCCAGAACCACAGAAGAGTCGTTAAAGCTGGTCCCGAACTCTATTCGTGAAGCATCACTTGCCCTAGGAGTACCCAGGTGGAGAACCATAGTCAGCGTTGTGTTGCCCGATGCCAAATCAGGTTTGTTGACTGGCATTCTTCTAGCCGTTGCCAGGATCGCAGGGGAAACTGCACCCTTGATCACGACGATTGTCGGCAGTCCATATTTCTTCCAAGGCTTCAATCAATGGATGGATGCTCTCCCGTTGAGAATCTTTAGGGATGCAACCCAACCCGACCCGAAAGTCCAGGCGCAAGGCTGGGGAGCCGCTTTGATCCTGATCTTAATAGTACTAAGCCTTAACATTGGCGTTAGACTGGCCAGCAGAGGTCGGCTTCGCAGGTGAGAAGACAGAAATGAAAGGCAGGGGAGACACAGAGGAGGCTCTTAATACGCAAAATTCACTGCTAACGAGCGAAAAGATGCAAAGCATCGAACTGAATGCATGGTTCGGCGCCAAACAAGCCTTGAAGAACATAAATCTCTCTATCAGAGCCAACTCCGTCACTGCCATCATCGGCCCCTCTGGATGCGGAAAATCAACGTTCGTTCGGTGCCTCAACAGAATGCATGAATTGGTTCCGGGCTCTAAGGTTTCGGGACAAGTACTCCTCGACGGAAGAAACGTTTACGCGAAAGAAGTCGACCCAGTGCTAATCCGCAGAAGGGTCGGGATGGTTTTCCAGAAGCCAAACCCATTTCCCACCATGTCCATATACGACAACGTAGGAGCAGGACTAAGGCTGACTGGACTGAAGAAGGGGAAGAACCTCGACGACATCGTGAAGCGGAGCCTCGAACAAGCGACCTTGTGGGATGAGGTGAAGGATGACTTGAAGAAGCCGGGGACAAGTATATCAGGAGGACAGCAGCAACGACTGTGCATTGCACGAGCGATTGCGTTGCAGCCTGAGGTCATACTAATGGATGAACCATGCTCAGCCCTCGATCCTGTTGCCACCGCCAAGATCGAGGAGTTGATAGTATCACTCAAGCGTGACTACACGGTAGTGGTCGTTACGCACAATATGCAACAGGCTGCAAGAGTTTCAGATTTCACGGCTTTTCTTTATCTTGGAGAGCTCATAGAGTATGGGTCCACTAAAGACATGTTTGAGAACCCAACAAGCGAAATCACGGAGAAATACATAACAGGAAAGTTTGGTTAGGTGAAAACTTGAGCAGACTGCTAGACACCGGTTTGGAACAACTCACGGCTATGGTCTTGAAGATGGGCGAAGCCGCTGAAAGAACAGCTAGAACGGCAATTAGAGGCTTCATGGATGGCAGTGACGTCAACGAAGAAGTTCGGGAACTATCAGACATGCTGGTCACGATGACTGTGAGCGTTGAAGACAAGGCGTTTGAACTAATAGTGAAGTACCAGCCTGTTGCTTCAGACTTAAGGATCATAAACTCGTACATGAAAATCGCCTACGATTTTGAAAGGTACGGCCGATATGCTTGGGACATCTCTCTCACGCATCAGAAGTTTGCAGCGTCAGAAAAGTGTGTGTATCATTGGGATCTCATGGAAAAAATGGTGGAGAAAACCCTGCACATGGTTCGCACGAGCATAGAGGCCCTTAGAGATAATGACGGAGAAATGGCCAAGTCGCTTGCGAAAACCGAGAACGAGGTTGACGAAATATACTCTTCTTATTTGGATAAGCTGGCAGAGGCTCCTCCTGCTACAAAGTGCATAATCTGTAATCTTTTGGTGGTCAGATACTTGGAGAGAATAGCAGATCATGCGACCTACGTGGGCGAAGCGATCCATTACATCGCGACTGGTCAGAAAATAATTCTAAGGTGACAGGTTATGAGGTTTTTGATCCTGAGAAAGATTATAAGTATACAGGCAAAAGTAATGTTAGTGGAGATGTAGAATTTGGAAAAAAGAAGTTACGCCTGGTTCGAAAAACGCAGAAGAACAAAAGCGTTAGATCTGGCCCAAGACCAGATAACAAAAGCCATCGACACTGTAACCTTGCTTCACCAAGCAATACAGAGCGTTTCAGAAGGAAAGAAAAAAGAGGCGACGCAACACATCCAAGACGTCTTCAAGGTCGAAGAGGAAGTTGACAGACTCCGAGTAGAAGTCTTCAAAGAACTATCCAAGGGAGCGGCTTTATTTGCTGATTACCGTGAAGACCTGCTTCATCTCATAAAGAGACTTATCACTCTTGCGGACCACGTTAAGGACGCGGCAAGATGCATAGAAATGCTTGCAGACGCCAAAATTCCAAGAGAATTCCTTGAAAACACGGTACACATGACTGCTTTGCTCGTTGACTGCTCCTACGCACTGCGCGGAAGCATAGAAAAAATCACTGTAAACCCGGCAGGAGCCATAGAAGGCGCCCAGAAGGTTGAAGAATTCGAACATGAAATCGACGACTACTACCTTAAGACAAAGGCTTCATTCGTTAAACTCGGCGATGGGATAAACTGCGGTACAATGGTAATTTTCGATGACCTGATCGAATTCATTGAACAAGCCGCTGACATGTGCGCTGACACAGCCGACTACATAGTCATACTTTCAAGTCGAGAATAGAACGACTGCTGCTATCGTTTTCCCCCCAGGGCCCAGCTGTACTTGTTACTCAGCGTCTTAGGGTAGAATTTGTCCAAGTCGAACTCTACATTGTTGGCCCATCTT
>CAYGYP010000087.1:0-7032 GCA_964354115.1 uncultured Candidatus Bathyarchaeia archaeon
TCCCGCTCCCGACGAGAGTGCTCGCACAACCTACACCCTCTGGTTCAGTATATGATCCAAATATGACTTAGGGAAAATTCGGCGGCGGTAGTGAGCCTGCATTCGCAAGCGCCGTTCAGTTCCTACGGATTGTGAATTCATACGAATGATTATTCTTCTATGTTGATCGTGCCTGGCGCGAATCATTGGCTTGTGCTATTCTTTGCTGATCTCTTTTACGATTCTGAGAGCTTCTTCTATGTGCTTCGTAGGGTTGAGCTGCGAGGAAAATACGTGCCTAACGATTCCTTGTTTATCAATAACATACGTGACTCTCCCTGGAAGGAGTCCAAGAGTTGATGATGCCCCGTAAAGCTCCCTGACTTTTCCGTCCTCGTCGCTTAATAGAACAAACGGGAGCTTGTTCAATATAGCAAACTCGCTATGAGAATCTACAGATTGCGAGCTCACCCCTATTACTTGTGCGCCTGATTCTACAAACACATCGTAACTGTCTCTAAAAGCACAAGCTTCAGCAGTACACCCTCTTGAGAAGTCTCTAGGGTAGAAATACAACACTATGATTTTTCTGCCGATGAAATCTCTCAGGCTCACCCTTATCCCTGACTGGTCTGGGAGCGTGAAGTCTGGAGCTTTGTCTCCGACTTTGACTTTGCCTCTCGAGATTTGTTCATCGCTCATTCTTAGCTAAACTCACCTGCTTCAGCGACCGTCATTATGCGCTTTTTGCGCGTACCCACTGAGCCCATTCTTGAAATCTTGCCTTATAAGCATATGTGCACGTGATGTGAAAAACGTGGTTAGATCAAGTGTTTTATATCTGCATCCATTCTTTAGAATGATCGAAATGTCGAAAACTAAACTCCAGTCAGAGCTTACACTGTTTGATGTGACGAACCTCGTCATTGGGTCCATAATAGGGGCCGACATCTACGTGGCTTCATCATTCGGGGCAGGGTATCTCGGCCCTTTTTCGCTGCTGGTCTGGGTCATAGCTGGAATCTTCGCCATAGTAATTGCGCTGTGTTTTGCCCAATGCGCTGCTCTGCTTCCTAAAGTTGGTGGGCCGTATGCCTATGCTAAGGAGGCGTGGGGACCATTTGCAGGCTTCATTGTTGGCTGGTCGCTTTGGCTTGCTGAGTGGGTGTCGCTTGCCGTTTTTCCCGTGGCCTTTACACGTTACCTTATGTTCTTCTTTCCCCTTGACGGGATTTCCCAAGCAGTTGTCAAAGGGTTATTTGTGGCTTTCTTGGTGGCAACTAACGTCGTAGGGGTCAAGGCTGCTGGGAAGACGAACGATGTGCTGACCGTTGTCAAGCTTGCCCCACTGATTGTTTTCTCTGTGATCGGTTTGCTCTACATGGTCTTCAATGCTGCTGTGACTGCGACAAATTTCTCACCATTCTCGCCGTATGGTGTCGGGAATTTTGGAGTTGCCATCGTCCTCATATTCTGGGCTTACGCAGGTTTTGAAATCTCAACTATTCCAACCGAGGAAATAAAGGACCCGAGTAGGACGATTCCAAAAGCTATAGTGCTTGGGATTTCAATCGTCACAATCTTCTACCTGATCACCAACGTTGTCCTGTTTGGAGTGAGACGCTGGGACAGTCTAGCATCGGACAGTACACCACTAGCAACAGCCACGAGCAACATGCTCAACGGATACCCAACCTTAGCTCTGATTGCCGGACTGATCGTTGGCGTTGGCGCCTTGGTTTCTGTCGCAGGCTCAGACGAATCCGGGATGATAGGAACGTCAAGGCTTGGATACGCGCTTGCTGCGGATGGACTGTTTCCGAGAGTATTCGCCAAGGTTCACCCGAAATTCAGAACGCCTTATTTAGCAATCGTAATTCAAGCTGTTACAGCATTGACAGCTGCGTTGATAGCAAGGAATTCTAGCGACCTAGGCGTTCTAATCGCCATTTCTGTGTTCTTTATGGCAGTCGCGTATCTTGCAACTAGCGCATCGATCTTCGCGTTGCGCAAGAAAGAGCTGAAACCTCAATTTCACATAAGAGGAGGCTCAGTCATACCGATCCTAGGTGTGGTCTTCTCTTTCTACTTGATTACGCAATGCACAATAACTCAAATTGCAGAAGGCCTAATCTTACTTGTCATAGGAATACCGATATACATCAAGTATTCCCCAAAGAAGGAGTTGACTGACTTGAAAAATGAGATGCTCTCCAGCAATTCTATCCTCAGAAGAGCATACAGGCAAGAGGAGAGATTCTTGGCACATCTCCTGTTGCACATAAAAAGAGGATACAGAAAGGCCACTCTTGGGAAACAAACTCGTCATGAGACGAAGTGACACAGTGCACCCATAACAAAGAACAAGGAGATAACTGATCGACCTACTCAATATTGTAGTCGCCACAGTTAGACAATCAGCGTGTTCTGGGCACGTCAGGGTGCTATCATAAGATGCTAGCTGAACAGTGTAACCAGCTGATGCATATTTACAGAAATCCTTGTTCCAACACACGTTGAAATTCATTGTCATCATAGAATTGAGAGTATCTCTGATGGAGAGCGTGCTTACAGGCTCCAGCTCTAAAGGTTTTTAAGGATCTCGTCAATGCCGGGCTCTACACCTTGGAGGAGCAAGAATCCTCTTGGGCCTTCTCTTGCTGTGATTTCGCCGGCTATGTTTGTCTGCATGAACTTCTTCACTTCTTTCATGTCACGGGTATGGCCCAGAACCCAGATTAGTTTAGTGTAGGCCGCTGAGGGCAACATGTTGCCGCCTTCTATCACGCCTCGTGCAAGCATGTCCCGACCCGTCTCATAGACACGAAGATGAACATATCCGAAAAGCGGTTCAACAACCAGCACCACGGGGATCTCTTCCTCTTGGCAACGTTCCAACGGCGGAAACATATCCGTCCCAACGTGTCCAAGCCCGGTCCCAATGATAACAATGCCATGGTAGCCCTTGTCAACCATAGAATCAAGAATATCAGGATTCATCCCAGGATAAGAGTAAAGCATACCCACACGAGGGTCAATATGGGTATCTAAATGGAAATCCTCAACTGAGCACCGAGGCTTAACATCATTCTTGAACCATGCCACACCTGAATCATCAATCTTTCCGAGTGGGATGTCGTCCAATGTGCGGAAGGTGTCGCGGCGGGAAGAGTGCATTTTCCGACATCGCGTGGCCCGATGGATCAAGTTGTAGCTGTCGCTCGTTCCTCCGTGCATGCACACAACCGTCTCAGCAAAATTCTGTCGCCCAGCGAGCGTTGCAGCATACAGGATGTTGCGCGGTCCGTCAGAAGAGGGTCTGTCAGAGCTTCGTTGGCTGCCAACAAGAACCACGGGAATAGGTTGATTGCGCAAGAAGTATGAGAGAGCAGCGCCAGTCGTGCACATCGTGTCTGTGCCATGGCCAATTATGACGCCGTCTACGCCGCTCTCAATTTCCTTAGCTACGGCTTCAGCGGTTTTCACCCAGTACTCGGGCCTGAAATTCTCGCTCAATATTTGATACAAAGTCTTCGGAGTCAAATTTACGGCTGAAATCAATTCGGGAACGGCAGAGAAAAGTTCTTCAGGTGTAAAGGCAGGCAGCACTGCACCTGTTCGGTAATCCAAACGAGACGCTACAGTGCCGCCAGTTCCCAAGAGAGAGACATTTGGTAACTCTTTCTTGAATTCTACATCGATACGAGGAAGCTGGTAGTGACCTTTCTGATGGCCGAACTCTTCAATCTTGGTGTTGGCATCTATCAGGACTCCAAGGTTGTAACCCGTGTCCACCTTCAACGTCACATAATCATCAGCCGTATGCTGACTTCTTGGAAGCAGCAGCCCCTCATACGTAGCTTTACCTTTCGTTATTCTTACTTTGCTCCAAGTTCTTATTCCCTCTTTGATAAGCCGTTGACGGAGGGCCCCGCGATATCCTTCAGGACCAACATCATCTGCCTCTTCAGTCTTTGACATTTTCTGCTTATCTCCTACCTGCTAATGTCTCAATCTTTTTTGCAATCATTTTTCCTTCTACGCTGTAATTGACCGATTTTAGCACCTCACCAACTATTTTTGGCACGATTTGTTCCCTGTAAGCCTGATCTGAAAGAATTCTCGGCTTGTCAAAAAGACTCAGGTACCTAAGAATGAGGCCATCTAGTTCCTTATTGGTGATGGCTGAAATGCCAAGCTTTCCCACTGCTTCTTCAATGCTTAGCATTGGTTCTTTGTTGAAGATTTCAATAAGGGAATGAATTTGGTGGCGGTTTATGAGTTTCTTAGACAACCCCTTGGCCAGTTCATCAATAATTCGCTCGTCAACCTTCAAGCCCTTTCTCCGTGTCCAGTGCGGTAGTTCAATCAACAAGTAATAAGCCATATAGCCAGCAAGCCCCAGATCGTCCACGTAACTGTAAAATTTCTCGACCTTTTCGTCTCTGATAAGCAAGTCTACCTGGTTTTGGGTGAAGTTGAATTTGCCATGCAAATCTTCGTAGATTTCCCAAGGACGTTTGCCCACCTCTTTTCTGCATCCTTCGACTAACTCTTTTGAGATGACTATGGGAGGCGTGTCCGTGTCAGGATAAATGCGTTCTTTACCATGGATCACCCTAAGAAACTCGCTGTTTCCGTTTTCCAAGAGTCTTCGCGTTTCCTGTGGCACGCCGTCCAATGCCATTTTCACTCTTTCAACGATTTTCTTCATGGCATGCATTGCTCTTCTTTCAGGACCGAGGACTATGATGAAGGCATCTTCAGGCTGCGGTTTTGTGATTGAATGTATCTCGGCAACTTTCTTCTTATCAATCAACAATCTGGATGGATGATCAGAACGTTTCCGCACGGCACTTTCTTCTGTCTCGTCGCTGTGAAAGTGATCCTCGCGCGGGATGCCCGTGATGAGCATGCTTTTTTCAAAGATCTCGAGGCCGAAATCTTTGTTAGGCTGGACTTCTAAGCCAAATAGTCCCTTCATCTTGGGAAATATCGTTACGAAGGCTTTACTATCTTCAAGTCCGAACAGGTGAGAAATGTCAACGTATGTGTGTTCAAAATCCTCTTTTCTTATTCCGCGTTCCTTCATTTTGTCCCTGATCTCGATTAGTGCATGTTGGCGCACGACTTCGTGACGGCAAGATAAGTCGAACATGTCAAGATCTTGCACGCCTTTGATCTCAACTCTGTTGCCTCCTCTTATTGATAGATTCACGTCTTGACGCGCCACGCCCAAGCCTCTTCTGCCTATTCGACTTATTCTCAAAATCCGGCCAATCTGCTTGGCAAGCTCGACCAATTCGTCAGGAGACTGCACATCTCTGTGGTCAGTGATGACTTCAGTCAGGGGGATGCCGAGACGATCGAGATTGAAGTAGACGGTTCGGCTCACTGTGTCGTGCCAGTTGACTCGGCGTGCAGCGTCCTCTTCAATGTGAACATTGCTGATCCTTACTTTCTTTCCGTTGACAGGCACCCAGCCATCCCTGCCTACTATGAATGTTCTCTGGAATCCCGTGGTTATTGAGCCATCTAGGTACTGCTTCCTATTCACAACAACTTCTTCAGCTAAAGCTGAGCAGTTGAAGTAAAGAGCCAAGACAAAACCTTTCTTTGTAGCTTCCATGTCTGGGTAGAAAGGCGGTGTTTCATCCATCTCGTAAGTGCAAGTATTTCGTTCACAGGCATAGTAAATCACTTTGTATCCTTTTTCGAATTCAACCAACATACCGGCGTCAAAGTCTCCCATCTCACCTAGGACGGGCCGAAAATACCTGTAGAAGCTGTAATCCATGTTTTCAGGATTCTCCTCCATCGTAGGTGGACAACGGCAAAAAAGTTTTCTTTCGGAACGAATTTGATGATGAACTTCTATTCCTGCATGAAAACCAAGTTTCTTGAAATCGATGTTTTTCGGGTCCAGCATTTGGCGTATTCTGTATTTTTGGCACGTTAAAAAGTTTCTTCACCACAATCTATGAGCGCTATGTACCATATTGAAAAGACTGATGAGATATGGAATCCTGACATTGGAAATAATGTGTGATCTTTTTGTCGATTTGGATTCGGGATTCAGAATTCTGATATATCTTAGTTTTCCCCAAGTGTCCAATAGATGCCCGGGCCTAATGTCCAAAGGGAAAGCTGCGAGTCTTTCTCCACAATATGACCAACTCTCTTAATTGTACCGCACTTAGGACAATTTTTCTCACCAGCGCGCGCTAGCTACAAAAAGGGGCCTAATTTAGCTTCTCTAAGTCTCCAAAGAGTGGACGGGGCGGGATTTGAACCCGCGGCCTCCACGATGCCAACGTGGCGATCGTACCAGTCTGATCTACCCGCCCATGTGCGAACGAAACTAGAATCCTCCCGCGACTGTTTTAAGCATTTTGCTTAGCCGTAATGAAGGTAACTCTGGATCATCTTCTCAATCTTCTGGGGTTCATCCTTAAGCTTCTGTGCCAAATCTGCGTCTTTATAGGATCTGAGTTTCTCTATAGTCCTGTCAATTACTGCCTTCGGGAAAACACCCTCTTCTTCATAGCATTTCCTTTCCTTCCTTAGGTTCCTTGCAGATTCGCTGCACGATAGAGGCAAACGCTTCAGTCTTCTGCGTTTGGTCGTCTCTTCAACGTGAAAGTCTTCTGCCACTTTCAAGGATTCTTCATGGTTCTTAAGTCCATGCTTTATGGCAGTTGCCATTCCTGCGAAAAGCAGATAAGCATTGGCAGTTGCGTCAGGTGCTCTGTACTCAAACGTTCGCCTGCAACCATCCGCTTCTGCCATGACTCCTTTGAAGTTCCACCACAAAGGTATGCGTATCAACGCCAAACGGTTTCTGGCACCCCAACTGATGTTCATTGGGGATTCCTTGCGTCCAAGAAAGCGCAAATACGAAATCGGCGTCGGATTTCCGAAAGCTGCGAGACTAAGCGCGAATTTGAGGATTCCACCAATCATCTCCTTCGCTTCAACACTCAAATCTCCACTCGGGTCTTCAACGATGTTTTTGCCATTTCTTAGTCCGCACAAGTGAATGTGCATTCCATT
>CAYGYP010000088.1:0-7027 GCA_964354115.1 uncultured Candidatus Bathyarchaeia archaeon
TTATCGCACCTCGCTACATGAAGACATTATAACGCTATAACGTCATGACGTCAAGAATAAATGGTGAAATTCGGAATTGGAACCTTTCGGGATCGACAACGAGCCTGCTGAGAGACGAGGCTAGTGTACACTGACGTTCGCAATTTCACTTAGGAGGTGAGTCATCGTAAACTCTCTTCGATCGCTACATCGAATGAGAGGAGGATTTTTACTACGATGGCCCAAATCCATTATAAGACGCTCTTCAGGAAAGTGCTATCGGGGTTCATCGCCGAGGACAATCCTTTTGGCCTCCCTGGTTTCTGATTTCCCATTAAAAATCACCTCCTCGGTTTCTGGGGCAGCCCGAAGGCCGCCCTTAAAGTTCATTTCCCTCGCTTGCGGGCCGGCCTGGGGGGTTGCTTCACCGCCTGGGCCTCGGCCTTCTCAGCCAGCTTTCGCTCCTTGAGTTTTGCCCGATAAGCCCTGCCCCATTCCAGGTACTTTTCGTGGTACTTCTGGTAATGGGTACTCCAATCGACTTTCTTCTTACGTTTGCTCATGAAAACCTCCTTTTCTTACGCGGTATTTCGTGTTCTACGGCGTTTTTATTGGCCGACCCGACGTTTGCCACAGGGAACAACCGCACATCGCGTTTTCTCCCCGAAAGCAGCATCAATCGAGCACTTTAAACATCCGATAGGCCGGTCTCCTCAGTAATTACTTTCCAGAAAAAAATTAGAGAGGACAACAGTCTGGCAAAAATATTCTGGGGAGACGGCCTTCGGCTCTGGTGTGTGGCCGGCCGAGGAAATAATTACTGGGAGCGGGGTGCGGGGAATCGACCGGGCCCGAAGGGCAGTCTAGGGATCAGTTTAAATGGTTGTGCTATAGGCGGGGTACGGGTCCAAGCATCACCTGAATACGTTTTGTTCTCTGTTCTAGCTTGTCCAAACTATCGTTATGAATCCATATCAGGCTGCGCGGATAGCTTCTCTTGGGCTAAACCTTTGTCTCCAAATCTTAGCTGCCCCAAAATGGCCTTAATTCTCGCAGCGGGCGGTCCGGCCAGTTTCCCCTCTTTTAGGAATACAATATCTAATGAAGAATATTTTATGCTCCCTTTCTCCTATTCTTTAATGCCTGTGGTTCATTAAAATCAATATTCCTGCGCCGATTAAGATAATAGCCAAATAAGTTTTTAGATTACCGACGATATCTTTAAAATTGTATGTTTCGTTGAGCATTGAAATGATAAGCGTTGCTGCTAAGATGAAACAGAAAATCGAAACAACCTTCTTCTGGGCTCTGGTTATTTTTCAGTCCTTTCACTGAGAATTTCCTAATTCCAAATCGTCTTTATCACTGAGGCGATTATCCGCTAACGAGCGTCCCGACTAACCAGCTTGGTAAAGGAGTACTCACAGTCGCGTGTAACTCCTTGACCAGCCGGACTGTTGTTTCTATCGCCCATCCAGGAGGCAACTTTGCCAAAACATCTAGCGGGGGGCTAGGTTTTTCTGTTTCTGGTAAGCTTGCACTATCCGGACGACTTGAAACAGCATGGACAAGACCATCTCGATAATCGACAAGTTTTAACCATTCTTCCCAATATGTTTCTCCCAATTTAAGGGGTTTTGGAATTAGCTTATCTTGGCAAAGTCTTTTTGGGATTTCCTTCCATTTCGTTTTAGCATCTAGCTTATCTTCTGCGCGAAAATAGGTCCGAAAACGTTGGTAGTCCCTTTTCAGGACCTCATCACGAACCCATTCGACGATGTAGCTTTCTCCAAATGCGACTGAAAACAAGATTTCTCTCCGCCGCGCACCAACATCTCCAAGCGGTGCTTTAGCTTCGCGGCTTGCATCGATGAACCAATCCGGAGCGAATGAATAGGCTAACCAAATCTCCGGTTGAATCACTTCCATAACATGGACAGATTCATGAACCTGAATATTGATATCGTCTGGCTTCATAATACCCTCTCGGCGATTATTGTGAGATTCTCGAACGTCCGACTACCCTTAGGAGACCATGCCTCTGCGTCGGGGCCTCTGGCCTCCATGCGCCTAAATTAGTCACCAAATTACCCTTTTTCTTAATCTGGGAGAAAGCTCGTAACTGTTATATGATAAGTTCCATCGGATTGTCTTTTATCAAATCGGTATGCAGTAATTTCAATCTCCTCCCATTCCTGGGATGCAGCGAGTATAACTCTTGCTAAGTGGATAGCTTGCGCTTTAGATAGCTTGATACCGACAGTCTTTAAATCGGCAACATTTTTCTTTGTATCCTCAGTCGGATATATTTTTGTGCATCGCACGTTTGGTTCCACTTTAATGGACCTTATTGACTTTCTTGGCATTTCCTATCCTCCTTAAAAGAAATATGAAACTGGGGATTTTTGCCTCGCGTTAACTCTCCTCGTCGGTCATTGGTTCTTCCAAGAGTAGATCACTTTCAGAGCGCAATGTTTGGATGATCGTTTTTGCTACTCTCCTTATCTCTTTTTCAATTGCTCGCTCCTGTTCCTGGCTTTCAGGCCTGAGTCCTTCCTCTGGGTGCTCAAGAACACCCTGTTCACCTCTTGATGTTTGAGTGCTCAACGATTCACTTTGCTCACAGCAAAGCCACAGATGATATCCTATATAAGCCGCATACCTACGCTCAAAATTCTTTTCCCTTGAAGCTCCATGAATCTGTAAACGTCTCCTTCTTTCCCGATCCAGCTCGATGTGGTCCATATTCACATAAAGAAGCAACAAGTCATTTCCAGCGGCATCCTTATCTATCGCATATTTGCCAACATTCTCTTCATTCCAATTTATCCCCTCACTATTCCAGACTAAAGCGTCGGGATCATCGGGAGGTGGCGTCCTCCATACCTTCAATACCTTGAAATTTCCAGCTCTTGCTTGCTGACGTCCGGAACGTGTTTCGTCTTCAGGTGGCTCAGCAATCACACAAGATTTGGTATCTTCGAGGATTATGCCATCTGGTATTATAAAACGAACGCTAATATTGCCTTCTCGGCCAACTTCACACGAATCGTCCGCTTTGATTTTTAGTTCCATCTCTCCGCTAAATGGATGTTTCCAGCCAGTCAAACTAATGCCTGGAAGGCTAGGGTCAAATTGGAATTGACCAAATCTCTCGGGTCTTGATAAAAAGTCGTTTTGGCAGTCGGACCTAAGGAGTACCCTACTAGTCTTCCCCTTTTTAAGCTGTATTTTGTCACCTTTGGCGGCAAACTTAAGAAAAGTTGGAGGATCAACTCCCAAATAAGGAGGCGGAGGGGGCACAATCATGCACGGCCGTTCGGTTACTATATATACCCCTCCGTCCATTTGGAGGGCTGCTCGAAGTGTATATCTGGTGTCAGGTGAGCTATTCTGGTTTGCGGCTACCATGATTTGAAGCCGTCCGTTATTAAGTCGACCACGAACCATAGTAATGTCTTGGCCACCAGTGGTCTCAAGACTCAGCGCTGCTCGATGTCGTTCTCTGGTAAACATATTATTTGGGCCATCAGTCTTAATATCTATATATGTGGTATTACCAGGCTCAATGTGTAAAGGTCTTCTTAAGTCTGCAAATTCGAAATAAGTAGGGGGGTCATTCGGGCGAAAACGTTCTGGGCCCCTTCCGGATTGGCTCTGACCTTGGCTAGGAGGACTTCCTGCCGCTTGATCAGGGCGGGTAATATCTATTAATTTCTGCAGAATTTTTATTATTTTTCGCTCTTCCTCTTCGTCCACTCTAGAGTAATGATCTTGAATAAGCTGAGAATTTATTCTCCTGAGCTCAGGATCTTCCAGAGCTTGTGTGATTGCTGCTTCTATCAATTCCATTCTTCCCTCGCCACTCCGAACTCCAGACCTATTTGATGTAAACATCTCCTTTTTTCGTAATTGAGAAAGCCGATCGCAATCAACCTGAACCAAAAGATTGTCACCTACCATAGATAACCTGCTAACTTTCTTTATAAAATTCTTCGTTAAATACGCATGCTTTTGCCCATTCAGGGTAATTACCACTGTTCTGTTCGAACCCGAGGATTCTAGGTAGGAATCCAGTTTTACTGAATCTTGGCCTTCGGATACCTCCTGGCTTCGCCTTGGCTGAAAAACCCAGTATCGTACCTTTATTGCTCCATCAGTACCGAAAAGTACTTCATCTTCACGTTTATAGATTACCGAGGCATCTGCTAAGCGCCCTAATGTCCCATACATGTATCTATCTTGAGGTCTGGGCTCTCGGGTATCTCGAATCGTATATGGAAAAACCGGATCAAAAATATAGTTATTTAGATATCTGTACCCAACTAAGCTCCAATCTGCAACGAGTCTTTCAGCCTGGTATGCGATGTGTATGATATATGTGCCAAATTCTAGTCTCGTCCCTTCTAATAGTTCCGGAGAAAAGGTTGGGATTTCATTTTCATTAGTAACGAGATATTGATAGGTATTCTGCTTCATAGAAATATCATCATGTTTCCGTATAATAGTCCAACCAACCAGATCTGGCCTGCTATCAGTTAGTTCCTTTTTCCTTCTCGAAACGACTATCGAGTACGGGCACCAAGCGAAAGTCGAAGAACCTCCCTGGCCATAGGCCCCACATACGTAATGTTTACTTATTTTGTTACTTGCCCCCAGACTTAAGATAGTTGACGGTAAGTCCTTGGGATGCTGTCCGATTCCTTTGTCTAAGACACTAACAGACAGAGTATTTCTTATGCCGGATTCACGAGCTTCTACTTTGATATTTGGCGCCAGAGAATTTAACAGAGACCGATCTTTATCAAGGAAAGCAAAGGTGCCCCCCGATAGACCAAAATATCTTTCTGCTGCACTCCTGGGAGATGCAGGCGCCTCTGAACGGCCGTTTGATAAATACGCGAGCTCAAGCATTGCGTCGATGGCATTAACAATTCGCTCAACAATGCCAGGTCCAGGCTCTGCTGTTGTTTCAACATTGGCTGCGTTCGCAGGACGCCCCCCAAGCGGACACCAATTCCAATTTGCCTGTCTTTCTAAGCTTTGTAAGAATTCCTCCACCCCGGTTGGACTCTTGATCTCAAGAAGCCTTTGTACTTCCCCCTGAGATAGCTGATAACTCATTCAATCCCTCCAAATGATTCGTTATTTGTATTCATAAAGAGAAATTAGATTTCGTTGAATTCTGGAATTGCGTCCTAACAGCCCTTAGCTCATTCTGTATTGCTCTAAAAATCCTTCTTACTTCCTCATCTGAATATTCATAGAGATGAGGATTAGCACAGTGGCCTAAGATCCTGAGCCGGTCAAGTACTGCATTTGTGCGCTTCGTTGCCAGCCGGCGAAACGCCTCTTGTTTTTTCTCTGATTTTGCCATGTTTTATCTCTCCTGTTTATAACCAGTTAGTATTTGGTTAGATTATTATTACATACTAGATTGAGTTTGTCAATACCTGTTATTAACCAATATTATATTGGTAAAAATGCCAAAATTAGGACAAGAACCTGAGATCTAACAGACCTTGGCCATCAACCTAATTCGTGGCCCCCCCCCCCAAAAAAAACGTCAAAACCATGTGCCAGTGCCTTGCTTTACCTTTAAATTATGAGAGCAGGAATGAATTTGCCAGGGTACTACTTGGGCAGGACTTGGTGATAAGGAGAGGCTTTTTCGAATCTATATATTGACCCTTTCAAGTAGTCCCCCCTTTTTTCAAAAGATATCCACTTTCGTTTTTCAAGCTCGGCGGCTTCACCTGTCGCGTTGCTCCCGGCAAAAGGATCCAATATTATATCTTTCTCATCAGTTAAAAATTTTATAAAAAACCTTGGCAATTCAACTGGGTATCGTGCAGGATGTGCCTTTATTCCATTCTCTCTGCAAAATCTTAGATAACGACTGTTCGATACTGTATTGCCGATAACCAATAGGTTAGGAGATATTGCCGCACCCATATCTTTCTGAAACTTTGATGAGATCACATGACCGGATGGCCTAGGCCCTTCGTTATATCCTACTTTCAATAGCCTTCTCATTGCCTTACTGTAGGGGTGGGGCACTTGCATATTATTAGCTTTCGGAAGAGGGCTCTTTGATAGCCACCAAATTGGATCCACTGCATCTTTTACTCGATATCGATTCACTGTAACCCATTCAGCTGGAGACGGTAGTTTGGCTGGGTTATACCAGTAAAAATCTTGAGCTAGATAAAAATTGTGGTTATGAATCATGTTACGGCATAGCCTTATGAGCAATTCGAAGTGGTAAAGCGAGCGAACGGGCTGCCCCTTCTCCCAAGAGCCGCCGATATGAATAACTAGGCTGCCATCGTCTTTGAGCACACGCCAGAATTCGTCGGCGAATGGAAGAAACCACTCGATGTACTTGGGCGCGCTAACATTGCCATAGGGTTTCTTTTTTATAAGAGCAAAAGGGGGTGATGTCATTATCAAGTTAATTGAACCACTCGGAATGGCCTTAGTCATTTCAAGCGCATCGCCTAAATATGCCGCACCATAACCCGTTTTATAGGACGCGATTGGCAATTTGCTAAAGATTTTGCCTATTGAACGTACTTTTCTCATTCTTTCTTCTTCTTGGTCGATTCCAATATGGGCTGTGGCAATTTGGGCATACACAAGGTTTTTGGGTTCTATTTCTCGGCACCCATTTATGTTTGCATCTTTCACACCTATAGCCAACCAGTGTTATTACACCCATATTGTCCCAAAGCCGCTTAAATCATTGTTTACTATTAATATATCATTATTAGTAATTGATTAATGCCGAATTTTAATATAATGATCTTAATTTGTCAACCTCTTACAAAAGAACCATGCTAAATTGTTTAGTTTCTGACACGAGGGACAGTATGTATTCGCATCGTTTCTTACCGTTCTCCCACCTCGACGACCCCGATGCTCTAATAGCACAAACGGACGGTCGGTTTGCTCGATAAAACCGACTGTACCACGTAGAACAGACGGATTTACATTCTACAGGCAGAAACAGTCCGTCCGTCTGTTCTACCGGCTATAATTCGGTACT
>CAYGYP010000089.1:0-7019 GCA_964354115.1 uncultured Candidatus Bathyarchaeia archaeon
ATTGCATCCATTGACGTGCTTCTTGATCACTATTCAGGAACGCATGTCCAGAATAGACACAAATACCAGAACGGATCTAGAAATTGGCCATATCTTCCAGCGTGATCCACCAATGGGAGACCACCAAACGAAAAACACACAGCCAACTCGAAGAGACATATTTGTCAACCTTGGCTTGTTCCAGTTCTTATCCTTTGTCCGAAGAGGCGTTTTCTACACTTTCATGATAAGCTACCTTTTCGGTCTAATGCAGACTGTCACGTACACGGCTTTGCTAGGCACGCTTAACATGGTAGGATCCGCACTAGGTCAAAACTTCCTTTGGGGAAGAATCGCTGATCGATACAACATAAGGACCAAACTCATAGTAGCAGGTGAGTCAATAGCCGCAGTAGCCTACTTCATAGTTTTCCAAGTTCACAGATCACTTCTTAGCGGGCAAACTAATTTTCTTGCTGGCCTCTCACTAATTGTAGGGCTTTCAATTCTGGAGTTCTTTTGGTCCATGTCAGACGTAGGTTGGGCCGCTTTGTTGACAGAGGTCACTACGACCAAGAATCGGGCAAGCGCAATCGGCGCACTCAACTTCATCGCTTCACTGGGCAGAATGATAGGAATAAACTTTGCAGGATACCTTTACAGCAATGGAGAAGGTTTTCGCCAAGGAACAATTTTCTACATAGTCATAACGATGCTCCTAGTTGGTGTGACACTGATGTGGATAACTTCAAGGTCAACAAACAGGCTTAACAAAAAGGCTGAAGACAGAAACGCAGGGAGTCCAGCTGACAAGGGATCGATCGGGTACGATAAGAAAACTTACAAGTGGTTTCTCATATCCCTCATCGTCATTGTCATCGGAACTTCATGCGTCAGTCAAGTATTCCTTCTCTTCATTCAGCTCCCGGGTGGATTAATGGCCACGGATCCTGAAATGAGCCTAATATTGACTGCCTTCACGGTGGGTGGAATGCTTATGAGCTTAACGTGTGGATGGCTTGCGGACAAGTTTGGCAAGGCACTAGTCCTTTTTGCCGGACTGATCCTAGCAATACTGACACCCTTGTTCTATGGCGCGGCTGCCAATGTTCCAATAATAGCTTTGGTCTACGGGCTAAACGGGGCATCATTTTGGATAATTCTCACCGTGGGTTTTGCATTTGCAGGAGACATCATACCGGAAGACAGAAGAGGCAGGTTGTTCAGCAGATACAACACTGTCATGGCCTTAAGCTGGGGTCCAGCGGGGCTTCTTGTCGGTGGGCCACTTGCAGACGCGCAAGTGAAGGTATTACAGTTATCAGCATTTACTGCCTACGTAAACGTGTTCTACGTCTCATCAATTATTGTTGCACTAGGAACCATAATATTCGGATTCAAGGTGTTAAGACAAAAAAGCGTTGACCAGGCTAGTCCCTAAACGCGCCAGTTTAAAATCTTTTATCTGCGTTCTGGGTATAGCCTTCACGGAGGATCCCACATGAGCGAAACGGAATTGCACGTTTCCAAGATCAAGAATGGCACAGTCATCGACCACATTACTGCTGGACATGCACTGGACATTGTAAGGATACTTGGAATAACAGGCCGGGAGATGGGAACCATTACCATCGCAATCAACGTGCCCAGCAAACGTTTCAGGGCCAAGGACATAGTCAAAATCGAGGGCCGAGAGCTAAACCCGCAAGAACTTCACAAAATTGCGCTGTTGGCCCCTCGAGCAACGATCAACATAATTCGAGATTACAAAGTTGTGAGAAAACAGGAGGTCAAGTTGCCGAAGGCCATCCAAGACATTATCAAATGCGCAAATCCAGCATGCATAAGCAACGGCAACGAGCCTGTGCAAGCCAAATTCTACATCGACACCGAAGATCCGTTGTTGCTGAAATGCCATTACTGCGGATACATAATGGAAAAGAAAGACGTTCTTCAACAGTTCTGAGCTTTCGTGCTACACTGAAAGACAACTGGCACGGATATATCGCAGCGCAAAATATTCCAACATCCGATACGTCAGGGAAGAAACCTATCACGCTTTCGCCAAAAAGATCGTGCTTATCCTTTTTCGTTAGCGCTTCAACCTACCCGTTGAGTTCTTTTCCATCTTGTAGCTACTTGTCACATCTTCCATTCTGCCGTTCTCAAAAGCATAAACGTTAGATAAGCTCTTTTTCCAGTCCCGCTCATACATCAAAGGGTCACCAACTCTCTTTTCAGAAGGATCAACATGCACCCACCTATTCTCCGCTTCTTCCCACACCTCTGTCCACACATGATCAGTCATGTCAAGAATCAATCTAGCACGGTACCCGTTGGCTAGACAAAGAGCAGTGAATAGAATACTAAACTCGCCACATCTTCCCTTGCCATAAGCTAATATTTCCAAGGGGTCACTGTGCCGTTCCATTTCGTCATCACTCCAACTGACTTTTTCATGAATCCAGTCCAACAGCTCCACTAGAGCGTATTTTCTCTCAAGAAGCGTTCTCAACTTGGCAATCAAGACCGGATTAGCAAATTCGATGCTCACTTTTCTGTACTTCTCAATGGCAGTCTGATCCAGAAGAGTCATTCACTTTCTACCCTCTTACGCAGACCCTCGGTGTGCAATATGTCGGCCAAACCTGAGATCTTGGAAATACATATGCTTGTAAGCTCATGCAGAAATTAGGCTTATGAACCAAGAATCAAGACTGATGATAAAGAACAGGCAAGAGGCTGCAAACATGGAAACTCTTAACTTATTTTGCTGAACTAAGTCCAAACAAGTCCCATTCAAGAAGGCCTATACGAGTCTTATGTCGACCATGACAAAATACACTTTGATCGTCACCGAGAAGCCAGATGCTGCTCGAAGAATAGCTCAAGCTCTAGATGCGAAGCAGAAACCCAAACGAGCCGAGATCAACCATGTACCATATTACATCGCAAACCTGGATAGGCAGATAGTAGTCGTGCCAGCAATCGGACACTTGTACACGGTGGCGGCAGAAACACGAGGAAGAGATCAATATCCAGTTTTTACTTTCCAATGGAAGCCAAGATACGCGGCAGAACGAAATGCAAAGCGCAGCCGTTATTGGGTAGAAAGCTTCACGAGACTTGCACAAAACGCTGACGCGTTCATAGACGCATGCGACTATGATGTTGAAGGGAGCCTAATCGGCTACACCATACTAAAGTATGCATGCGGCAACAAAGAAACTATCGCAAAGCGAATGAAATACTCAACGCTGACCGTGAAAGAGCTGGAGAAAGCCTATGCAGACCTGCTGCCCCATCTGGATTTTGGACTCATAGAAGCTGGACTCACAAGACACGAAGTAGACTGGCTTTTCGGCATAAACCTCACTCGTGCCCTTACAATTGCCGCAAAAAACTATAGCAGACAATACGCAACCCTTAGCACAGGACGCGTACAAGGCCCGACCTTGAAATTCCTAGGCTTAAGAGAAAGAAACATCCGAACCTTTGTGCCAATACCCTACTGGACGATCAGTGCTGAAGCAGAAATCTGCGGGCACACTTTCGAGGCGCAATATGAAAAGGAAAGAATTGAAACCAAACATGAAGCAGAAGCCATCCTGAGAGCGTGCGAAGGAAAAGGTGGAATAGTTGAGAAGATTGACGTTAGGCAATTTGGACAGGCGCCGCCATTGCCATTTGACTTGGGGACGCTGCAGAGCGAAGCTTACAGCCTGTTTGGGTACGCGCCGAAACGAACATCAGATATCGCTCAGCGTCTCTATTTAGACGCTTTGATCTCGTATCCGAGAACAAGCAGCCAAAAGCTTCCAGCCTCAATAGGTTTCGAAGCAATACTGAAAAATCTGAATAGAACCCCAAAATTTCGAAGGCTGACCGCAGAGCTTTTGGAAAAATCAGGACTGAGTCCCCGAGAAGGTCCTAGAGAGGATTCAGCACACCCTGCCATCTACCCGACAGGAGAAATACCAAGAAGAGCCCTAGACAATTCAGAAAGAAATATCTGGGACCTCATCGTCCGAAGATTCATGGCGGTCTTTGCTCAACCAGCAACAAAACAAAGCATGAAAGTCGACATAGACATCAACGGAAACCATTTTCACCTCAGAGGAACTCGCATACTAGACGAAGGTTGGCTACGCTTCTATGGGCCCCATGCAAGGCGGGATGAAGCTCTCCCACCACCAATAAGTAAAGGGGAGTCCGTCCGTATCAAAAAGGTAGTTTCAGAAGACAGATTCACGGCACCAGCACCGCGATACAATCCTAGTAGCCTACTTAGAAGAATGGAAGAAGCAGAAATCGGAACAAAAGCAACGAGAGCAGACATCATACAAACCCTCTACAATAGGGAATACGTCAAAAACGAAAGAATAACAGTGACAGATTTGGGTTTTGAGGTCCTGGAGATTCTTGAGGAATACTGCCCTACAGTGGTTTCGATAAGGCTGACAAGGAAACTGGAAGAAGAAATGAACAAAATTCAGGCAAACGCGGAAAAAAGGGAGAGGGTTCTGAAAGAAACTGTTGAAACACTTGGGCCCATAATGCAAAACCTGAAGGAGAAAGAAAACATGATCGGAAGACGGTTAAGCGAAGCCCAAAAGAAGTTGAGACTGGAAGAAAGAATCGTCGGTTCGTGTCCAATATGCGGGACAGGCCAGCTTGTCACGTTACGTTCAAGAAAGAGTGGCAAACGATTCGTGGGCTGCACAAACTATTTCAAAGGGTTGTGCAGAGCAGCATTTCCGCTTCCACAAAGAGGCAGCATAAGACCAGCCAGCAGAACCTGTCATGCATGCGGATGGCCTACGGTTCAGGCTAGAATGACGGGGAGGCGCGCATGGATCCTCTGCCTAAACCCACGGTGCCCGCTGAAAAAAGAGGAGAGGAAAAAGGATTGAAATGCAAGTTATGTGACAGGAAAGCCATAGAAAATGGGTACTGTAAATCGCACAAGAAAGCCTATGAAAGCATAGCCACGAAGTATGATTTTTGGAGAAAGGCTTTAGGAATCACGTGGAAAGAGTATTTAAGTGAGATTGCTAAGAATCCATTAACAGGGCAATTGGCCAGAGAAATGGCCGAATATTTAGCCTACAATGGAGAGAGACAAAATGTCACGCAAAGTTAAGCGAGAAATCTCATCACTATCATTCTCAATGAACAAACTCTACAACAGAGTCTCAACATTTAGACCCTCTGCGTTTATTCTGTCCGTGGCCGCCATGGCCTTCGCTGTTTTCCTGTTCGGAGGAGGCCTATACGATATAATAATGAAGCCCCTTCCAGCAGTTTATTATGGCGGAACCTTCCTTTTCCTATACCCTCAGTTATCGGAGCAATTTGTCGCTGACAGTGTGGTGGCGATGACCCTCTATGCACTTGGCCTAGTGGGGCTTGTGGTCATGTACCAAAGCACAAAATACGCCTACAAGCCAAGACAAGCCTACATGATGTTCCTAGTGGGGGTAATCCTCGTCTTCATGGCATACATATTCCTTGAAGCCACGATACGGCTTAAACTCAGTGGATGATAAGGCTTCTACCAAGGATTCCTTTTTAGCCCCAGCTTGTAAGCCGCGAAATTCGTTAGCAGATGCACTGGCGGGGTTATGATTAGAACTGTGAGGACTATTTCCCAAGACAAGAGTGGCAAAGAAACAGGGAGCGAAAGCAAAAGCGCTCCAATGATGAAGTCTGTTTGATCAATAACCGGAAGAAGCTCGCCCGGAGCCAAGCCGATTCTCCTCTTCAGAAAAGCGCCCATCAAGTCGCCCATCAAAGCTCCAAAAGGCAAAAGCACGCCGAGCAATGCAGGAAAGGATTGGAACCCAAAAACCGCAGTCTCCGCTAACCCGGCAACTGCTCCAACAGCAAGCCCTGAAAAGAAGCCCCGAAAAGTCTTGTTCTTCCCGAACACAGGCCTTCCATCTGGAAAGTTCCTCCCAAAATCCAAAGGAGGCCCTCCGCCAACGATCACCGGCACAGCGTTTGCGCAGTAAGCCGGGAAGACAAATTTCAGCGCTTCAATGATTATCAGTGTTAGGTCCATTTTCGCAACCGTCAATGAGACTTGTGCTCAAGCATTCCTGACTTTTCTATTTTTAAGTAGCAGGTCGGATGTTGAACTTTAGGCTTTTCCAAGATCGCCTTAATCACTTGTGGGTTCTCAGATGGTTTCAAGTCTATTATCGTGTTAGCCCAGAATTTCAGAACTCTCGGAGCAACAGGTTCGACGCTTACACGTTCTTCCTCAAAAGCTGTTCGGACTTGACTTGTTACTAGTACGGCGATCCTTGAAAGTTTCGCGATTTGAGCCAGAGATGCCAATTGCCTGTTTAGCTCACGATTCAAAGCAAACGCTTTATCAGGAGATTCAGCGATTTCAGCCCGGTAAAGCGATGTGATGGTATCAAAAATCAAGAGGCCGAAGTGCTCATTCACATAGTCCCCTGATCGGTCTATAATCAGTGTTTGTTCCCGAAAATTGCTCGGCCTCATCAGAACTATCAACTCAGCAATTCTTTCGAAATCCTTCGATGCGATCTGTGAGAGTCTTTCAGCGGAAAATGTGCCGTCACAGTCTACGAACAGTGTTTTGTAGCCTTGTCTTGCACAGTTGATGGCACATTGCATTGCCAGAACGGTTTTCCCTGTTTCGGCTTCTCCATAGATTAGACTGATGCTCTCGGATGAAATGCCTCCTTCTAGAATCTTGTCAATTACTCTGCAATCTGTTGGGATTTTTCTCGGCAAGCAAATGCACATCAACTATTATAAGTCACGAAACTAATAATTTGTTTGGCGTTAAAGCGGTCATGAGAATAGGAAACTGGCATGAGAGCGCACATTGTTGTTGCAACGGTTTCAGGAAAAGCCTACTACCTCATTGTTAGAGAACTGCAGAAGAGGAACATGCCCTTTCTGAGCCTGACGCCGAACGAGCCCATCCCCGTAGAAGTCAGGGTTGTTTTGACCACCGAGAAAGAGAAACACCTAATAAACCATGAAAAAATCTTAGTGTACAA
>CAYGYP010000090.1:0-6930 GCA_964354115.1 uncultured Candidatus Bathyarchaeia archaeon
AGTGTAAGTCATCTTCGGAAACGGCGTCTTGACGGATTCCACTTTGGAAATGTCGACACCGAATTCTGCAAATTCTTTCCTGCATTTCTTGGCAGTCTTCTGACAGACGTAAGCCAGAAGCTCCTCCTCAAATCGCATCAAATCACACATATCAGCAAAGGGCCACTCAGCCTCAATGTGCCAATATTCAGTCAAATGCCTTATCGTTCTGCTCTTCTCGGCTCGGAAGGATGGAGCAATGCAGTAGACCTTTTCAAGTGAGTAAATCAGTATTTCGAGGTAAAGCTGAGAACTCTGGGTCAAGTATAAGTCCTGATTGAAATACTTCAAACCGAAAAGCGTCGAACCGCCCTCAACAGCAGCTGAGATGAACATGGGCGGAGAAACCTCTGTGAATTCCCGGCTTCGGAAAAACTCACGCGTCGCCTGAAGCACTTCATCGCGTACTTTCATAACGAGATTCATCTTGCGACTGCGAAGCCACAGGTGACGCATGTCGCGGAGGAACTCTTCGCTCTTGTCTTTGCTGATCGGGAAAACCTCAGCCAAGCCGATGACTGAAATTTCGTCAACTGCAATCTCGTATCCACCTTGAGCACGCTCGTCTAGCCTGACAGTGCCTTCAAGCGACAGGGAAGACTCAATTGTCAGCTTCTCAGCATCGGCCCACTCTTTGCCGTCAGCCTTAACAGTGCATTGAACGACTCCTGTCGAATCGCGTATCAAGAGAAAAATGGTTTGCTTACTTTCTCTTTTGCGATAGACCCATCCTCGAATCGCAACTCTCTTGCCTTCATGTTTTCCTTCCAACACTTTATCGATGGCGACAAACGGCACCAAGTTTTAACCTCTCTTTTCATCCCGACTTCAGACCTAAATGCGATTCGGCTTCTTAAGCTTTAGACCTGTTTAGTTCCAGTTTCAAACACTTTGCGAAACACAAACAGGGCAAGGGGCAAGGCGCCAACAGCTAACATCAGAAACGGCAACGGCTTCCAGATGTAAGAGTAAAGCAGGCCTATCAGAAGCTGAGTGAAGGCTTGGCTCAGGTAGATGAAGAATTGACTGCACCCGACAACTTTTCCCCTTAGCTTTCTGGGTGTCAAATCACCCAGAAGAGACTGATAACTACTTGACTGCAGCATCTGACCGAGACCAAAAAAGAAGAAGGCAAGCAGTAGCATGTAGAAATTTGCAAAAACGAAAATGAGCATAGCTGGAACATAGCAAAGATAAGCGGCAATTAGAAAACGCTTTCGTCCAACCCTATCCATTCTTAGGCCAGCAACAATGCTAGGAATGGCAACGCTCAGCGACATGAAAGCCATAACGATTGCCCATTGAAACTTTCCAACATTGAGAACCTCCGTGGCGTAAATGACAAAATAGGTGCTACAGCCGGCAATTAGACTGCTGATAGCAGCATACGATATGAACATATAGAAAACGGCCCGCGGAACTAGGCTCCAAACATTAAGACTTTCCTTCACAGATCGACGATACTCTCTCAAGGCGCCAAGAAAGTTTGGATGTGCATCCCCGTTGATCGAAGGCAGCGTTTCTTTGATTTTAGCCCTCAATAATGCAGCAGCAAAGTAGGCGATAGTTACTATTGCATAAGCTACTCGCATCCCAACGTTGAGGTCAAAAACCAAGATCAAGTAGCCTGCTATGATTGCAGCAGGCAATCCGACAAGATTCGTTATTACCTGCTGAAACGTAAATCCAGCACCGCGATTCTCAGGGGACACAGAATCGAGCATGATGGCAAACAATGCTGGCTGATACAGGAGACAAAAATTCTGTATCATTATGCCTATGACTATAAAGTGCCAAGATGGCGCAAAAACAAAGAAGATGTACGACAAAGCAACTCCAAAAGTCATCGTGTAAACAAGCCATCGTCTCCCATGCTTGTCGGCAAGGTAGCCGCCCGGGAATTGCACAAGAGCAATGGCAATCGATCCGGCAAATCCTATCACGCTTAGGAGAAAATCATTTGCCCCAAGCACGTCCTTGTAGTATTTGCTAGCATACGTGTTGGGAATCGGAGAGGCAAAAAACATCAGAACCCATGTTATCGTGAGCAGTAGGAAATTGCCCTTGACAAACGCGTAGCGACTGCGGAAACGCGAAAATAGATTCATCGACAAGTTGCCACGCAATACGTAGATATAAGTTGTAACTCGTCCGTTGACGCAAAGGCAAGAACGAATAGCCCATAATTCTTAAATCTCCCTCTCCTTGGGAATATAACGTTGAATGTTAATGCAGAGCTCCGCTGAAGGCAGCTACAAGCTAAGGTCGCTTAAGCTTTCAACCCTTGCAATATCAACCGTGGTTTTTGTCGAAATAATCCTAGGATTGGCAGTGGGCAGCCTAGCCATCGTGAGCGATGGCGTGCATGCGACTTTTGACGCAGTGACAACGTACGCGCTTTTCCTTGCCACCCGCGCTTCCCTCAAACCGCCAGATGAGGAGCACATGTACGGACACGAAAAATTCGAATCAATCGGCGGGCTAGTCGGCGGAATCGCGCTTACAGGCCTAGCATTGCTAATCGTGTATGAAGCAATCATGAAAATGCTGCGAAACGAGACAATAATCTTCGGGTTAGAATATGTAGGCTGGATTGCCATCGGCTACACGTTTTGCATAGATTTCTTCAGAGTAGGAACGTTCTTGAAGGCGCGTAAAAGTGAGAGTTCCACGATGAAAGCCGGATTCTATCATGCCATTGCAGATCTGAGCTCGACGATTATAGCGCTTCTAGGGTTCGGACTGGCTGCACTGGGCTTTATGTACGGAGATGCTCTGGCTTCAATGGTTTTGAGCATCTTGTTGTCCTACCTAAGCGTTAGACTCGTTTGGGGTAGCGGGATGGAGCTGAGCGACGCGATATCAAAAGATGTGGCGGACAATGTCAAAAAGGCGATACTTGGCACGGAAGGAGTCTGCAAGTTTGAGCATCTGAAAATTAGAAAGGCTGGCGACAAAACATTTGTGCGAGCCAATGTGCAGGTTCCGGACTATTTGAATTTTGAAGAAGCACATGACTTGACCTCAAAGATTGAAGCAAACATTAAGAACGTCCTGGGAAATGCTGAAGTCGCAATTCACACAGAACCATTGTCAGCCGAAGCGCCCACGGAAGAACTGGTGGAAAGGTTGGCACTGGAAACTGGAGGCGTGAAGGGAGTTCATGAAATCGACACAGCCTATGCTGAGGGCAAATTGTACATTACTTTGCATATCTTTGTGGATTCGAAACTGTCGGTGGAAGAAGCTGATGGCATAGCCGAAGAAATCGAAGATAAGGTAGGGAAAAGAATAGCTGGCGTGGAGAATGTCACCGTTCACGTAGAACCTTCCACGCTCAGAGAGCGAAGAGGCCTATTAGTGGACGAAGACGAAATAAGCAGGGTAGTTCACGAGGTAACTCGATCAGGACATGAAGCTTGCCGAATCAAAGGAATCGTGACCTACGTTGCGGGCGACAAACGCTACATAAACATAGACTGTTCTTTCACCAGACAGACTTCAGTAGAAGACGCACACAGAATTGCTTCTGAGATTGAGGAGAAAGTGAAAACACGTTTTGCAGAAACCATCGTAACCGTCCACACGGAATCAGATTAGTCCCTGAAGCATCATCGTGTTTCTGAGATAGATGACGATCGCGATCAAAGAAGTCACCGAAAGGAACTCAACAGAAAAAGAAGAGGGGTTTAGGGGAGTTCAACAACGTTCAATGGAGCCAAATCGACCATGCTGTTCATCTTAATCTTCTTGTCAGATACTGTGTAAAGCACGTTTTCTATGTATAGTGACCTATCTATCCAGTAGCCGCTGTCCCAATAGTTCGCGTTGGTTTCCTGATGAGTAACATTACCTCTCAGCACAATTCCATTGCTTAAGGTTATGTTGAAGACGAGTGCTCCTTGCCACGATGAGTAGTTTGGACTCCAAGCGCTTGTTGACACAGGAATTACTAGCAAATCCTTTGACCCATCAAACAGAAACGCTTTATGATCTGACAACACAGGTGTGTCAGACCAATCGTCTGGCACTGCGTAGTTGCCAATCTCTATGGGGGCACTTACATTGGTGACGTCAAAAAGCGAGATTTTCACTTTGTTTCCATCCTTTCCCACGCCTATTACATGCTCTTCATCGTACGGGTGCAGGTATCTAGTAAACCCTGGAATCTTCAGGCCTCCCAAGATTCTCAGATCATTGGGGTTTCCCACATCTATGACAAAGAACGGGTCCCTACGCACAACAGACGTCGAAAGGTAGCAGCGATTTCCGATGAATCTCGTCGAATCCAATGTTTCACCAGGCTCAATATCTTCAAGTCTTCCGATGATGCTGAGGTTCATGTCCAAGACATACAAGTTGCTTCGAGCAGTTCCATTCACCCATGTCGCCGTCGCTATTCTAAAGTCGTTATTGTACTCGTCCATCGAAAACTGATTCAGCTCATGCCCCGGTACCGTACCATTGGCTTCCCATGTAATGTCGTCATTCGCGATGTGCATGCGATAGATCGAGGTGTTTCCTTGCCAATCTGAATAGGTTACGTAGATGTTGTTCGGCGAAACATACATGTCGCTTGTTCCACCAAGCATGATCGTTGTGTAGGTTGGCGTCTGAGTTGTGTCTTGCATGTTCACTGCAACGAATGTTGTGAACTGGAAGTAATCGTCGGAGACATTGTTGTAATGAATCTCTGGGGGACTGATCTCTTTTTGCCCATCATTTGATTCAATCATCGGAAGGAAAACCTTGTCATCGATCACAATGGCCGCTTGACTCGCAACAAAATAGATGTAATCGCCAATCATTCTTGAGTTGAAATAGCTACCTGTGACCGTGAAATGTGTTAGAAGTACGGGATTTGCTCTGTCAGATACGTCATAGACATTGATGAAAGTTCTAGTGTCCACGATTGCTGGGTATCTATAGCCTAATCCAAAGGGCATGATTGGAGGATAGATGTATTTGCTGCCTAGCACGGCTAGCCTGTCACCACTTACGAAGATCCCAGCAGGATACATGTCATCAAAACGTATTGTCGAAAGCACTTTGGCCTTTTCCGTTGGGTAAGCCATCAGTATCGAGACATTTCCACTGGATACCACGTAGATGTATTGCCCATCGTTCTTCACTTTGTCTGCTTCATCTACTCCAGCGACCTGAATGTTTGTAGTCGAGTAGGTGTTCGTGTCTGTTGCTGACCGACCGAGACTGGAGGACTTTGGTGTTCCCATTGCTTGACCATATATCGATAATCCCTCCTGCAGCATTTGCGTGTCCCATGGTCCGTAGAGCTGGTAAACCTGCTGAGTTTTGGAGTTTGCCAGCAAGAAGCTTCTGAGATCTTCATATGACGAGAACGTTTTAAGTGACTTAGCTGTGGATAATGCTGTCGGCAGGGCAATTTGTGGATAGATTCCAAGATTATAGCACAATGTGCCTAAGACCAAGGCCATGATAACTGCTGCGACTCCATAGAGCTTTGTGCGTTTTGCGATTTCCTTCTGCATTTCTTAACCACCTTATCAGATACTGAGCTCCTGCCCTACTTTATCCTAATCTCTAGTACGATCCCATCCAGAGACTAGAACGGACGTAAAGACCACATCCGAACCGCTTCATACCAGAATATGGCGGAGATTATCGCCCCGAACGCAAGAATGAATAGGTTCTCGCGTGTGAAGCCATGCATTAGCGTTAAGATGTAGGCAAGATAAAATGTGGTTGAGAAGACCGCATAAAAGAAATATCTCGGAAAGAGAACCTTCCCGAACTTGACGAAGTGTCGAAGAACTCCGATTTTGACCTCACTGACCAAGGAGTAGTCACCGCCTACATCCTGTTTCTGTACCAAACCTAAGTTGCGCAATTGTTCAAGATGATGCTGGGCCACACTTGGACTGCTGAAGTGTAGACTTCTTTGAACTTCACGAACACTCATTGGGCGACCAGTTTTCAACAGAAGCCAATAGACGTTCCAGTCTTTTCCACGAAGAGCATAATCAACCTCAGTTTCATTCTCTGTCTTCAAAGAATTCTCCACTCTTCCACTTGTAGTGTTGCAGCACGTCCCTTATAATTCCAATTTTTAGAACGATTGTGAACACGTCATCGCGCACCTATAGAGGGCAGAAGATACGATAATTCTAAGACAAGCGCGGCTTCGCCCATGCCTTCTTTCTATTCAACGGCGCGCGCTCCATTTTTGTCGAGACAAGAATGACTGGCAAAATGTAAGTGTAGCACAGCGTCATCAAGATGAAATTGTCGAAAAACTCATTGAACATCGGTTCACCCGTAGGCACCTGCAATGAAGGCCAGCAAGCCGAAAACAAACCACAGAAGCACCGTCTTTTTCACGTTTCTCGCGTTTTCCCTTGACGAATCTCTAAGAAGCATGAATGAACTTGCCACCAGTCCAAGATCGGTTGCGGCAACTAGAGGAATAAACCAAACAGAAACAAGTTTGGCCAGCCAAGGTATCGGGCTGAGAATAACGGCAAAGAGATAAAAGAATACGGCTGCAAGTGCAGCGTACTTCTCGCCATAGCGCACCGCTAGGGTCTTCACATTTCGTGCTCTGTCACCTTGAACGTCCACGATTCCTTTGGTTATCTCTCTGCCGGTGTTCGAAAGGAAGGCAATTGATGCGAAAACCAGAACGTTGAGCCTAACAGAGCCTGAAACAGCTATGCTCCCATACACAAACGGGATCGCCACACAAGTGCTTACCAGAAAATTGCCCGGTAGTCCGCTTCGCTTCCCGATCGTTGTGTAAGCCACGAAGACCAACCAGGCAATCACGGCTGTTAAGGAGCACAGCATGTTTGTGAAAACGGCGGCTAGAAAGCCTACGACCGTGAGAAAGAGTGCAACGGCCAGAGCCTCTTT
>CAYGYP010000091.1:0-6886 GCA_964354115.1 uncultured Candidatus Bathyarchaeia archaeon
AGGTCCAGGGCTTGCGCATCCTGTCGCAGGTCGCGGCGTACAGGATTTCCGGGTTCGACGGGTCCATGGCGAGCTCAACGACGCCGATGTTGCGGCCGCCCACAACGACGTCAAGCACCTTGTTCCAGAAGGCGCCGCCGTCCGTAGTCTTGTACAGCCCCCGCTCGGGGTTCTCCGAGTAGAGATGGCCGAGGGCGGCGACATAGACGATCTCCGGGTTCTTCGGATGGATGACGACTCTGCCGATATGATGGGATTCTTTGAGTCCCATGTTCTTCCAGCTCTTACCGGCGTCGCTGGACTTGTACACACCGTCGCCCCAGTAGGTGGAGCGGGAGTTGTTGGCCTCGCCGGTGCCGACCCAGACGATGTTCGGGTCCGAGGGCGCGACGGCGATATCCCCGATCGAGAAGACCTTTTCATGGTCAAAGAGGGGCTCGAAAGTGATACCGTTGTTGACCGTTTTCCAGAGTCCCCCGCTGGCGGTGGCGGCATAAAAGGTGGTGGGTTCCTGCGCCGAGACCGCAAAATCGACAAACCGGCCGCTCTCCCGGGTCGGTCCGATCGACCGGTAGGTGATGCTCTTCAGCACTTCCGGGCTCAGTTCCTGAGCGGTGAGGTCCCCGGCCCCGCAGATGGGCCCGAAAAGCAGGGCGGCGAAGGAATAAAGATAAAATAGCGCGCGGACAGTCTTCATTCTGTCTCTCCTTTGGGTGGATGGCGATTAGGTTATCTGGTTATGCCTTGGGAGTCAATGTGGATCATCCCTCCGGGCCGTCTTCCCGGCTTCTTGATATGGATCTTCAACATGGACGATTAAAAATGGACATCTCATGAGTTGCAACTGAGCCTTCCGCGTTGCGCTTAATTGCTCCGGAGGAATGACCCGATATCGGCGGACATCTGCTCGAGCGAAGGTTCATAGAGATACATCTTCAAGTGATCGATGATCCTGTCTACAACAGCATAATCAGTGAGGAAAGCAATGACCTTCATCGTGCCGGCGCGTGCGACGTGTCGAGGCCGATGCCGGCCGCGGTCGCCTGCTTCAAAAACTCACGGCGATTGCAGGTTCGGGTCATTTTTCTGGCTCCTCCTTTCATGGAAGTCCGCGTTTCTTCAGAGACTCATCGGACCGTACGGTCTAATGAGTTTGCAGGATGGCCCAGGCCAGGAGAATCAGGGCCCCGACAAATATCCAGCTGATCAAAAATCCTGCCAGGTCTTCACGGTAGCGGCGGAAGAAGCCTTTCCTTCGCTCTTTATGTCTCCAGTCCGGCAGGTCGAGAAGCAGGAGATCATCGCCGGACCTCGCCGCCAGGGGCTTTTTCCCTTCCTCGTCAAGCTCCGCGGCATCCGATTTTCTTCTCATGTTATCAAAAAAGGCCTCCATCTTCTCTTTGTCCTCCGGTTTTGTCAGGAGGCTCACCAGCCAGATGGAGAGGAACCCGGCCAGCATGGCCAGCCCGAACGGCCCGGGTTTCCATTTGTAAACAAGCAGAACATCCCCGGTCGACAAAAAATTGAGCAGATAATAGGTCGAAAAAGAGAGGAGGACGGCCGCTGCGGCGCCGTATCTGTTGGCTCTCCTCCAGACCACCCCGCCCAGGAATATGATCCCCATGAAGGCGGCCAGCGTCTCGGTAAAGAGAAAAGCGTGCAGAACATTCTTGATGCTCAGGGCGAATAAGACGGCCAGAATGGAAAGAGCCAGTCCCGAATAGCGTCCCATCCACAGGACCCTATTGTCGTCGGCGGAAGGGTTGAAATATCTCTTATAGAGGTTTTTGGTGAAGAGGGCGCCGGTGTTGACCATGAAATTGGAGCACGTCGACATGTTGGTCGCGACGATGGCGGCCAGCATCAGACCAACCAGTCCCGGCTGCAGGAGGACGCTGCAGGCATAGCCGAAGGCCATCTCGGGATCGGCCAGGGTGACTTTGTTCTTGATAACCAGCGCCGCCACAACGAGCCCGGTCAACGCCCAGCCGATGGTCACAAGTCTCTTGACCAAAGATCCATATGTCTGCCCGATCCGGCCGGCGCGTTCGGTCTCCCCCGTGGCGCACATCGAGATCATGTGAGGCTGGGCCGTAATCCCCACAATGCCGTTGAGCGACAGCATGATGATCGTAAAAGCGTCGATTCCGCTGGCCTTGTTGAAAATGTCAAAGAAATGGCCGGGAAGCACGGCTCTCATACCCGAGAAGCCAGCGATCTCCTTGAGCCCAACGGGCACGAGCATGACCGAAAGGGCGATGATCAGGAACGACTGGACGAAATCCGTATAAGCGGCCGCGATCAGCCCTCCGATAAAGCTGTACAACAGGAAAGCGATCGTCATGAAGAACACCACCATATTCGGGGAGACAAGGTCTTCCGAGGCCACCGAAATGACCTTGGCGGCGCCCTGCAGCATGACGCCCATGTTGGAAACGAAAAAAGAAATGGCAAACAGGGTATACACTAACCCCAACCCGCTGCCGTAGCGGTCTTCAATGATCTCGCCCACGGTTGTCCGTTCACTGCGCCTGTAAAACGGGGCGATGAGCCAATAGAAGGGCGTGATGAGCATGTTCTTCCACTGGTACCAGATGGTGGCGAACCCGTTGCTGAAGGTCGCTCCCGTTTGGGCCACTGGCATCTCGGCATGGGTCCCGACGCCGAAGGCCTGCCCGACCATGATCCACCACTTGAATTTCCTTTCCCCGCGGAAATAGTGGTCGCTGCTCTTTATCTTCCGCGAAATCCAGATCCCGAATGCGGTGATCAGAATGAAGTAGCCGAACAGGACGATGGTATCAAGGGTGCTCATGACTCAAGGACAATTGCCTTCATCTGTTGTTCCTGGGCGTACCGGAACGCCCCTCAAGTAGACTTGCCTGATGTGAAGGCGATTCTCGTTTTTCTCCAGCAGGATAAAATCCGCTCTTTTTCCTTCCGAAAGACGGCCGCGATCATCGATCGCCAAAACCCGGGCCACATTTCGGCTGGCGAGGTTTATGGCCACACCCAGGCTGCAGCCGGCATAATTCATCATATTCTCAATGCCCTTGAGGAGCGGCAGAGAAGCCCCGGCCAGGCAATTCAGCTCCGGATTCATGGCCAGGCCCTCCTTTGTCAGGATGACCTTGCTTCCCAGATACATGTAATCGCCCGGCGGCAGGCCGATGAGGGGATTGACATCCGAGGTCAGGATCAGGTTGTCAGGCCCCTTGATCTTATAAAATACCTTGATCTCCTCGCTCGTCAGGTGGTGTCCGTCAGCAATAAGACTCGGCGTCAGCCGGTCGTCCGCCAGCTGGGGCCACAAAGGATTCCTGTGACGGTGGATCATGTCGGCGCAGCCGTTGCCGAGGTGCGTCGAAAGCCTCGCTCCGTTCTCCACCGCGAGTTGGATCTCTTCGGCCGTCGCATTGGTATGTCCGATCGCCGTCACGATTCCGTTTTCGCGGCATATCCTTATGAATTCAATGGAGCCGTCAAGCTCGGGAGCGATGGTCACTTCGATGATCTTGCCGCCCGCCGCCTCCTGGTAGGCCATGAATTCTTTCCAGGACGGCTTCCTGAGGTGCTGAGCAGGGTGACAGCCATAGTAACCCGGTTCCGGTGAGAGATAGGGGCCTTCGAGATGGAAACCGGGGATGCTTCCGTTGAAAAAAGGATCTTCAGAGGCTTGGGCCAAAACCTTCAGATTTCTGATCAGATCGTCGTGGCGGCCGGTGACCAGAGTCGGCACGAATGTCGTGACCCCGTCTTTCCATATGGCCTCAGCGGCGCTCTTGATTCCGTCGAGGGAGAGGTGTTCGTCGGCAAAATCAATGCCGCGATATCCGTTGACCTGGTTGTCGATGAGGCCGGGTGCGATGTAGAGATCTTTGCCGCCGGCATCATCGGAATGTCCATCCGAGATATTTATGATTATGCCGTTTTCAATTTCGATCCGCACGGGCTTTCCGGTTTCATAATGGAGACCGTATAGGACGAGTATCTCAGCCCTCTTTTTCTCCGGGTGTTTCAGTTTATCCATTTCCAGAAGTCTGGAAGGTCATGACTTTTGAACCCGAGTTGTGGTCAATAAACAGGTTGAAATCAGGATGCTGTTTCAGCATCGTTGCCGGGATCATATTCGACAGTCCGCCGGTGAGAGTATTATGAACGGCCTCCGCCTTGACCAGATGGGGCACCGCCGAGACAATCGTCCGGCACTGCATGATCTGCCAGACCGTCATGGAGACCGCTTTTTCCGGAACCTCGTCCACCGAGTTGAACCAGCCTTCACCCACTTGCTGCCTTTTGCACCGTTCATTAAGGGTCACCACTATAAAGGCATCCCTGGTGGCGAAGTCGGCGGGCGGGTCGTTGAATGCGATATGACCGTTCTCGCCGATGCCGATCAACCCGACGTCCACCGGCTTCTTTTTGATTTCCTCCGTGAGGCCGGCAATGAGCTTGCCGATGTTCCCCTCCGTATCCACGCTGTGAAATTTCCGGCATTCGATAAAATCGACAAACCGGTCTTTCAGGTATTTTCTGAAGCTGGCCTTATGGGTGACGGGGAGTCCGATGTACTCATCGAGATGGAAAATCTCTGTCTTCGGCCAATCGATACCCTCTTTCAACAGCGCTTCCAGGGTCTCGAATTGTGAGCGGCCTGTCGAGAGGACCAGCCGCGCCTCCCCGTTGCGGGCAATCGCATCCCTGAGTTTTGCGCCGGCAAAACGGGCGGCAGCCGCGCCCAGCTCTGCTGCGTTTTTGCTGATGGTGATTATCATGGTCGATCAGTCCCGGACACATTTCCCTTATACAGCAACGCCATTTTCCGTTCAACCGGCCTCCTCGCGTGCTCAGACATCCTCGCCGCCCGCAATTCTGGGTCCCCTCGAAGAGCGTCTCGCGCAGGCTAAACCCTCAACCTTCGCTGCAGCCGATTGCGGCTGCTCCCCATCCTGGCTCATGCTGGCTACCCCACTTTTCGTCACAGAGCCCCCGAAGCGTTGACTTCACTCCGCGGAGGGGGTTATCCTTCATTTGTGAGGGACGAAACTGGAGGGGAAGTGTTCATCAGCGAGGACTTCCTTCTCGAGACTAATGAGGCCAAAACGCTCTATCACTCCTTTGCCGAAAACCTGCCCATCATCGACTTCCACACCCATCTTTCCCCCAAGGACATTGCAGAGAACCGCCGGTTTGATAACCTTACAGGGATATGGCTAGAGGGCGACCATTATAAATGGCGTGCCCTGCGGGCGGCAGGGGTCGACGAACGATTCATCACGGGATCCGCCGGCGACTGGGAAAAGTTCGAAAAGTGGGCGGAAACGGTGCCCAAGACCTTCGGCAACCCGCTCTATCATTGGACCCACCTCGAGTTGAAACGGATCTTCGGAGTCGGTCGGCTCCTCAACCCGTCGACGGCCGGGGGCATCTGGGAGGAGTGCCGGGAAAAGCTTGGCACGGGCGACTTCACCGCGCAGGGCATCCTGCGCAGGATGAACGTCGAAGCCGTCTGTACGACGGACGACCCGGTCGATGACCTCCGGTATCACAAAAGGCTGAAAAACGACAGGGGATTCCGCGTGTCCGTCTATCCGGCGTTCCGGCCGGACAAGGCCACGGCCATCGAGGACCCGGCGGCGTTTTCAAAGTACGCCGGAGCGCTCTCCCAGGCTGCCGGAACGGACGTGCGCTCTTATGACAGCTTTCTGGAGGCACTTCGCAAGCGCCATGACCACTTCCACTCAATGGGCTGCCGAGTCTCCGACCACGGGCTGGAGACGATCTTCGCCGAGGATTACACCGATGCCGAGGTCCGCCGGGCATTCGAGGCGGCGCTGGCGGGAAAACTTCCTGCGCCTCACATGATTCTCCAATTCAAGTCATCGCTGCTCTATGAATTCGCCGTGATGGACTGGGAGAAAGCGTGGGTACAGCAATTCCATCTCGGCGCTCTCAGGAACGCGAATACCCGCTTGACCCAAACCATTGGCCCGGACTCAGGCTTCGACTCGATTGGGGACTTCGATCTGGCACGGCCGCTGGCGAAGTTCCTCGACAGGCTTGATGCCGAACACAAATTGGCCAAGACGATCCTCTATAACCTGAACCCGCGCGACAACGAGGTGATAGCGACGATGACAGGCAACTTCCAGGACGGAACCCGTCCCGGCAAGATGCAGTTCGGGCCGGCCTGGTGGTTCCTGGACCAGATGGACGGAATGACCAGGCAGATCAGGTGCCTCTCGAACGTGGGCCTCCTCAGCCAATTCGTCGGCATGACGACGGATTCGCGGAGCTTCCTTTCCTTTCCGCGCCACGAATATTTCCGCCGCCTTCTCTGCCGCCTCCTCGGAGGCGACATGAAACAGGGCCTCCTGCCTCATGACCTTGACCTTGTCGGCGCCCTCGTCCGGGACGTCTGCCACTCGAACGCCAGGCGCTATTTCGAGTTTCCAGGTTGACGGCCGCTCGAGCCGTTCTTTGAATGAGCGGCGGCTGAGCGTCATCCCGCACTGGCTGCGGGCGGCCATCAAAACTTCCTGATAGGCGATCTGGTGCAGACCACCGGAATAACCTGAAAGACTTTGCGGATTATCCCAGCCCGGTAATATGAACTCGGACAGCTGCGCGGCTAGAGCCCGATTTTACGGAGCTTCTTGGCGGCGGCCAGAAGCGGGGGCCACTTGGCCGTCTTTCCGGCTTCCGGGGCATGCCAGATCGTGCAGAGGTGGCCGAGCATGCGCTCGGAGGGGAAGGCCAGCGAAAAATCGATCAGCTTCTTGGTCTGCTTGGCATCGCGGAAGCTCGTCGGAAGGACGCGGAACCCTTTATTCAGGAAGAGCGGGATGGAGGGATAGGACTTCATCCGCTCGTAGTGCCAGTCGCA
>CAYGYP010000092.1:0-6882 GCA_964354115.1 uncultured Candidatus Bathyarchaeia archaeon
TGCTTTTATAGACTAGCCATCATTAAAGATCTCTTTTTCCAGCATTGCCTTTGACCAGATTGGGCCTGAGGAGCGTGACACTAGTGCTATTCGTCAAAACGTAAATGCACATGTTTGACAATGGCAGAACCACCATCCATCTCTACACTACTTCGCCTGACCCTAATGCATAATCGTTAAATCTGTTCTGCTCTTTCAGTTCCTGCGTATCACCCGTATTGAGGCCTGATGGAAACACGGAGCTTGATTCAGTAATTGTCCGATTCGGCGGAGAAATAGGCATAAAGAGCGAGTGGACAAGACGCAACTACGAAAAGCTGCTGCTCAAAAACATAAGAAGCGTTCTAAACCACTACACCGTGGCTTATCGTGCAATCCTGCGAAAGCGGGGCAGGATCTACATACGAACAGAGAATGCGCTGGAAGTTGCTTCCAAATTGACTCGGGTTTTTGGCATTTCTTCAGTTTCGCCAGCCAAAGAAACCATTTCAGAAAAGGGCGAGATCATGCAAACAGCCTTCGAACTTGCAAAAGCCACGATCAAGAAGGGAAGCAGCTTCGCAGTAAGATGCCGAAGAATAGGCACGCATGACTATTCAAGCATGGAAGTCTGCAAAGCTGTCGGTGAGAGAATCCTGATAGGTCTCAAAAGCCGAAAGCTTCACGTTGACTTAACCAATCCTGAATTCAAGATAAACATTGAAGTCAGAGACGCGGCGGCTTATGTTTTCTTCCAAACCCTTCAAGGTCCGGGCGGATTTCCAACGAGTTCACAGTCAAAAGCCGTTTGCCTACTAAGCGGCGGGATTGATTCGCCCGTGGCATGCTGGCTAGCAATGAAACGCGGATGCACAATTGTGCCCGTATATCTTGACAACACGCCCCTTACAGACAGAACCACAACAGACAAAGCTTTGGAAATTGCAAAGCGGCTTTTCGAATGGTCAATAGGCTATCCAAGAAAAGCCTACATTGTGCCGCATGGCAAAAACCTTGAGGCCTTTATCGAAAAAGCTCCGAGGAAACTGACCTGCCTTCTATGCAAGCGTGTGATGTATCGCATTGCTGAAAGAATTGCGGAAATCGAAGAAGCTGATGGTATAGTAACCGGAGAAGCGATCGGGGAACAGGCAAGCCAGACTCTAACCAATCTGAGAGTTCTGGATGAAGCGGCTGTGAAATATCCTGTACATCGACCACTTCTGGGCTTTGATAAGACGGAAACTGAAGCCTTGGCTCGGAAGATTGGCACATACGAAATTTCGATTCGAAAAGCCAAAGGTTGCACTGCAGCCCCCAGTCAACCGGCAACTGCGGCGAAATTGGAGCTTGTAAGTGAAGCTGAAAAGAGACTTGACATCAAAAGGATGGTTGATGAGTCAGTGAAGGCGGCTGAAATAGTTCACGTTTGAAGCCTGGTAAGCTTATTACCTGAAAAGGTCCTATTTTGACTGAAATGTCTTCGGCTGATATTGCGGTTCAAGTTTTCCGAAAACTTGAGAACACGGATCTCAGAGTGCTCCAAGCTATAGAAACAGCCATGAGCCAACACGAGTTCGTTCCAAAGGAGCAAGTTGCAAGATTCACGAAATTCAATCTTGCCCGAGACACGGACTTCATACTAAACCGGTTGAGCAAGCTAGGCCTAATCTATCAAATCCGGAGCACCTACACTGGGTTCACATTGAACTATACTGGCTACGATTGTTTGGCAATAAATGCGCTTGTAAAGGCGAATGTGCTTGAAGCATTTGGAAAACCTTTGGGAGTTGGCAAAGAAGCAGACGTGTATGATGCACTCACCCCCAAAAACGAACGGGTGGCCGTGAAATTTCAGAGATTGGGCAGAATCAGCTTTCGACAAACGCGAAGGAAAAGGGGTTACACAAAAGAACATGCAGGGTGGCTTTTCCAGTCAAGGCTTGCCGCAGAGAAAGAAATCGGAGCTCTGAGACTCCTGCACCCGCAGCGCGTTGCCGTTCCTGAACCAATTAGCCAAAACCGACACGTCATAGTAATGGGAATGATCGAAGGAACACAGCTTGCTGCATTGAGAAAGGTTCGGAAGCCAGAGAGAGTTCTGAAAGAGATACTTCGAAACGTCAGGAAGGCCTATTTGAAAGCAGGGGTAATCCACGCTGATTTGAGCGAATACAACATTATCATAAAGCCTGACATGCATGTCCTCATAATCGACTGGCCACAATACGTGACCAAAGAGCACCCAAACGCTGAACAGCTTCTAGCGCGAGATTTAGAGAACGTTCTGCACTATTTTAGCCGAAAACGCATGCTGAAAGTCAGGCTTAAGGAAGCCCTCGACTACGTGACTGGAAAAAGCAAAACTGCACTTTCTCAGGCGGATTCCAACATTATGTAGAGTACGTTGTTTCCACGGAGCAGCACGTTACCGTAGTTAGTCATCAACTGCTCTTCCTTGCACTCGGTCGCTCCTTCCAAAAGTATGTTCATGTGTCCGTCACACTTGATCATTTTGCCCTTGTATTCGCATCCGTTTTTCAGCATGACCGAGATGCTAGCGTTCAGCTGCTTGATCAGCACGTTCAATGGTTTCTTACTAGGCTCCATGCGAGCACCTTGTTTTTCTCAATATACCCTATCCACAATCTTCTTGACTATTAAAGTTTTATGAATACCAATTTGGAAAAAAACGTTCAGAATCATTCTATCACGTAAACCAGCCCATCTTGCATGCAAATCGTGTATCAGCAATATCTTATCATGCGACAACAGAATCGCGATTGCCCTAAGAGCATGTATCGGTGCATTTTGTGCTCTCAGTGGCAACGATTCATCTCAAGGACAAGTAATAATAGCGGCTGCATGCAATCTGAACTGAGGAATTCCAAAATGAAATATGAAATAAAGTACAGTCCATCCTATTCGATGCTTGTTGTCAACTTGGAACAAGGCGAGACGATCACTGGAGAATCTGGAGCAATGACCTACATGGATCCAACCATCGAGCCACACACGAGAAAAAGAGAAAAAAGCCTGTTAGGCAGTTTAGGCCTGGCCGTGATAGGTAGACAGTCTTTTTGGGTGAACGACTACACTGCAAATGGCGGTCCTGGAGAAGTGGGGCTGGTCGCAGCACCCGTAGGCGACATAGAAATGCTTGAAGTCAAACCAAGCCAAGGCTACGTAATACAGAAGTCCGCGTACATTGCGTCAACAGAAAACGTTGATTTAGACGTCAAATGGGAAGGCTTCACCAAGGGGTTATTCGGTCAGGGTCTTTTCATGATAAAGGTCACTGGCAACGGCAGCCTTTTCATAAACACTTTCGGAGCAATCGACAAACACACCTTGAAAGCTGGGCAAACAATGATCGTGGACAACTTCCACTTAGTAGCCTTCAGCGATTCGTGCAGCTACAAAGTCACAAAGTTCGGCGGACTCAAAGAAACCCTGCTTGGCGGAGAAGGCTTAGTAACCCAGATCACCGGCCCTGGAGATATCTACATACAAACAAAGAACCTGAAAGAGTTCGTTGACTGGCTTTGGGCATTGATGGAACCGAGAGTGCAGTCAAGAGCTCGCTAAACCCATTTTTTTGTCTCCTAGAAAGGCTGACCGCAAAGTCCGACATGAGAGGCGCTATATCCTCATCTGCTTAAGTCCCAGATTCTTGAAAGGAAATGGATTCCGTTTCGCACAAACTTTAAGTGACGACATATGCTCCAAATGGATGACGAGCAATGAAGATTGTAGTTGTCGACCACATCTTCTTGGAAAAAGAGCACATGGAAAAATTGCATGCGCTTGGTGACCTTGAAGTTTTCAAGGAGCCATCTGAGACACCTGACGAATTGAAAGAGAGAATAGAGACAGCTGACGTCGTGATAGTTGGCTGGAGCGACTTGACCCGAGACATCATTCAATCCTGCAAGAAACTCAAAATGGTTTCAATATGGGCTACCACTTGCCACTATGCAGACCTCAAAGCAGCTGCCGAGAAAGGAATTGTGGTAACACATGTTCCAAGCTACGCTACAGAAGCGGTTGCTGAGCACACTTTCGCTCTGCTGTTGGCAGCAGTCAGAAAATTGCCATCAGCTGACAAACATGTCAGAAAAGGCGGTTTCGATTGGAGACCGTTTGGAGGCGTTGAATTACGCGGAAAAACTCTCGGCATAATCGGCACTGGATCAATTGGCTGCCGGGTTGCTGAGATAGCCAAGGCTTTCAACATGCGAATTCTTGCTTACGACAAATATCCCAACGTGAAAAGAGCTGAAGAGATCGGCATGAAGTACGTTGACCTCTACACGCTTTTGAAAGAAAGCGACGTCATAACCCTGCACGTTACCCTAACGTCAGAAACAGAGAGACTGATAGGGAGGAAAGAAATCGAAACCATGAAACATGGCTCTGTCATAATCAACACTTCTCAAGGCAAGGTAATTGACGAGAAGGCTTTGATCAACGCGTTGAAATCAGGCAAAATATCCTTCGCCGGTCTAGACGTGTTCGCAGAAGAACCGCCGGCCAAAGATAACCCTCTATTCAAACTTGACAACACGATGCTTTCCCCTCACGTGGGATTCCACACCGTCGAAGCGGCAAAAAAATGCACAGACATTTGCATCGATAATGTTGTCAAGTTCTTGGAGGGACACCCGCAAAACGTCTGCTAACGTCGCATTAGCAGAATTCCCAACGTGAAGGAGAAACTGAAATGCACCTGACCAAAGAGGAAGAACGAATACTCAACGGCGAATTTGGGCAAGGAACACAAAAAGCACTGAAATTGCTCGTGGCAATCGGAGACGCATACGATGCTGAAAAAATGATCCCCATAAGTCGCGCACATGCAGCATCAAGCGGTCAGGAAGGAGACCTGTATTTCGTCGAGCTCTTGGCAAATGGCGGAGCAATCTGCAAGGTGCCCACCAGCACAAATCCAGTGTATGACATCGACTATTTCGAAAACCTGTTTGAAGTTCCGAAAGGCGAGGCCGAGGTAGCTCGAAGAGTCATGGAAGCCTACAGGCTGGTCGGTGCAATACTCAGTTGGAGTTGCATACCATACATGGCCGAGAACATTCCACTCTTCGGTGAAACCGTCGCCTTCTCCGAATCAAGCGCCACGCCCTATGTAAATTCAGTTATTGGTGCAAGAACAAACCGCGAAGCAGCTCAGAGTGCATTAGCTGCAGGAATCATAGGCAAGACTCCCGAGTACGGCCTACATATCAAGGAAAACCGGAAAGGCACATGCCTAGTAAAAGTCGAAGCAAGCCTGAAGGACGAGTTCGACTACACTCTCCTAGGATACGCCGTAGGCAAACTGCTAGGCTACGGAATCCCGGTACTTGATGGCATACCCAAGCGACCAAACACAGAGGAACTCATAAACTTCTGCGCCATGTCAAACACGTCTGGAGCGATATCAATGTTTTATATGCCTGGGTTCAGTGTTGAGGCTGCAACGATTGAAGAAGCCTTTCAGGGTGACGTTCCAGAAGAGAAGATCACCGTCACGAATCGTGAACTCAAGCGGGCCTACGAAGAGCTTCAAACGACAAGTGGCAGAATAGATTTCGTCATGCTTGGATGCCCGCACTACACGCTCAAGCAGTTGGAGCAAGTTGCCGAACTCTTGAAAGGAAAAAAGATTCACAAAGATGTGGCATTTTGGGTTTGCACGTCAGCCACAACTAAACTGCTAGCCAAGAGAAACGGCTATGTGGATGTCATAGAAAAAGCGGGCGGACACGTTGCAGTAGACACGTGCATTGACGAGCCATGCTGGATAGCGTATAAGGATGGAGTGGGCATGACAGACTCACCAAAATGCGCTTACTATAGGAGATTCAAGGATGTCATTGTTTCGAGGCTAGGTGATTGCACTGAAGCTGCAATCAAGGGGAAATGGGGATGAAAGATTTGGAAATAGCACTTAAATGTCACAAAATCATAGGCGGATACGGAGAAGGTGAAGCCCTAGTTTCTCATGAGCCCATTTGCTTCTACCTCACAGACCCTAAGACAGGTACAGTCAGAGAGAAAAGCCATGAACTGATCGGAAAGAGCCTTGCAAACAAAGTACTCGTATTCCCATCAGGAAAGGCCAGCTCAGTTGTTCAGATAGATGGCCTCTTCAAACTGGCACAGCACAGCGTCGCTCCCAAGGCAATGATAGTTAAAGACGTGGAAACAGTGCTCGTCGTCAGCGCGTTTATCGTAAAAGTTCCGCTGGTAGACAAATTGGAAAAGGACCCGTTTGAGATCATTCAGACTGGTGACTTCATAAAGGTAAATGCCGAAAAGGGCTTAGTTAAAATAACAAAGCGTTGAGATCAACGCGAGTTGACGAATTATAGCAGGCGGATTGTCTCAAAACCTTCTTCTCTGAACTGCATCCTATGAAATGTGCTGTAAAGCCCGTTTATTCCCGTAAGCTCTGCATGAGTCCTCTGTTCCACTGCTTTGCCTTGCTGGATTGACTCCGACAAACAGTGCCCACTAACCTCTTCAGTGTCCACTTTGTCTATTGTGATGTGTCTCTTCCTGTTTCTTCTCTAAATTGCAGTCTGTAGAATGAGCTGTACAATCCTTTCTGGCGCATAAGCTGTTCATGCGTGCCTCTTTCCACTATTGACCCGTGGTCGATGGTTAAGATTTCGTCGCAGAGCCTGATAGTTGAAAGTCGGTGGGCGATTATTATCGTCATTCTGTTGTGCATCAGTTTTTTCAGGGCTCTCTGTATCACAAGTTCGGTGAAGGCGTCAACTGAGGATGTTGCCTCGTCTAGTACCAAGATTTCTGGATTTGCAATTAGGGTTCTGGCGAAGCTTATAAGTTGTCTTTGGCCTATGGATATGTTTGAAGACCCTTCCTGTATCATGTAGTCGT
>CAYGYP010000093.1:0-6848 GCA_964354115.1 uncultured Candidatus Bathyarchaeia archaeon
CCAGGGCTGCTAAACTGCCGCTGAAGGTCCAGCCAGCGTGTGGAACGATGCCGGCAACTATTGTTTCGGGCAGCTCCTCAGCAAACTTGGCCACCTGAAGGCATTCATTTATTTCATCCAAGCAGGAACGGCGCTCGCCGGGATAAAACTGACCAGCAACAATTGGTTTTCTTGGTTGCATCTGCAACTCCTGTCTGTTATTATTCTTTATTGTCATTCCCGCGAAAGCGGGAATCCAGACCGTTTGAGAGCATAAGACGTTTCCAAAAGAACATTTTAACCTTAAGGTCGAGAGAAAACAATGGCATCAGAAAAGAAAAGTGCTGTTTATGGTGAGCCTGTCGAATCCGTAGCGGTGGTGATGGGCTCCGATAGCGATATGGCGGTGATGCAAAGCTGTGTTGAGCAGTTAGGCGAATTTGGCATTAAGCCGATAGTGCGGGTGATTTCGGCGCATCGGACGCCACAGATGGCGGCTGAATTTGCGGAAAATGCAGCCAAAGATGGAGTAAAGGTGATAATTGCGGCGGCGGGTATGGCTGCACATTTAGCAGGAGCTTTGGCGGCAAGAACGACGCTACCGGTCATCGGCGTGCCGCTGATTTCAAGCTCGGGATTAGAGGGGATTGACGCATTTTTGAGCACGGCCCAGATGCCGCCGGGTGTGCCGGTGGCAACGGTGGCGATTGGAAAAGCCGGCGCGAAAAACGCAGCTATATTGGCTGTGCAAATCCTGGCTCTATCTGATAAAGGCCTTGCTGAAAAACTCGCCGAGTTCAAAAAACAACAGGCGAAAAAATTAAAAAACTGAAGATATTTAGATTTTTAAAAAACGGGGGAAATTTAACCACCGATTTTACCCTGCTTCGTTCTTAAGGGACTACGCAGGGCAGGCGGATTACACTGATTTTTGAGGTGAAAATGGAGGTGTGGGTGTTAAGATGCGATAACTAGGGAAGATGGGTAAGGCGGAAACGAGCGAAAAACGTTTGAAAACGTTCAAAAACTGATACGAAACGTTCGAAAACTGTATGGGAATATTCAAAAGTTGTATGGAGACGTTTGAAAATTTTGGTTCGTTATTCGGTTGCGGTTGCGCTGCTCGTTACGGTTACTGTTTAACGTCCGACGTGGAGATATTTCAGGTGCAGGTTGCCTAAGTTAACACAAGTTTTTTCTAAGCCACGAATCCGCCGAAGGTGGACAAGTAAGATGTTCCTTTCCCATCCCAAAAAATTTCGTATAATTTCCTTGATATTATCAACCTTTCTGGTATAGAATCACTAAGTTGTTGTTTTTTCAAGAGTTGTAAGTATAAGGCTGGAGGAGCGGGAAATGGGCCAGAGGACACATCCAAACACTTCGCTATTAAATAATCTTTTTTTGAATGGGCCTATCTTGCTTTGGTATATCGTAGATTTAAGGCAATGGCTATAGCGATGCAGGAGAATTGAGGGTAACTTGTTTTGTATATATGGAGGTCGGAGAAAATGTTACGGTTAATTCCTAATAATGAGAATTCACATTCGCACGTAGGGGATGCTGTCAGAAATATAGCATGTAACTTTTTTCGACGAAAACTAACATTGGCTCTGCTAATTACTGCTATGTTTCTTGACACTGTGATCGATGCGGTTTATGCTGAGCAGCCGACTGCTTTTACACACAAGGTCCAGCCCGTTGAACGTATAGAACGGGTTGTCACCGAGCCGATTGACCTTCAGGCCATTAAGTTGGAGGACGAACAGCGAGAGCTGGAAGGAGCGCCGTATCGATTTGCTATTCCCAGATCAACTTTAATCGCCGTCGACACCAGTGGCACATGGGAGGAGATAGATGATAAAACCCTGTTATGGCGTCTGCGGATATCTTCTCCCGGAGCTGAATCGCTGAATCTCGGGTTTACTCGTTATCACATGCCTTCCGGGGGTATTTTGTTTGTCTACTCTGCTGATGGCAGCCAAGTTTTGGGCCCCTTTACCGAGCGTCACAATGAGGATCATGGCCAGTTGTGGACGCCAGTTATACTCTCCGATGAGATTGTGGTCGAACTTACGATTCCCGCTGAATCTGTGCCGCAGCTTGACCTTGAGCTCACATCTATCAACCACGGGTATCGTGGTTTTGAGGTGCCTGAGACAGAAAAATCGGGTGCGTGCAATATTGATGTTGTGTGTCCCGCAGGCGACCCTTGGCAGGATCAAATCCGATCGGTCGCTGTGTACAGCATCGGGGGCAGTCTTATTTGCACGGGCGTTCTGGTTAACAACACAGCAGAGGACAATACGCCTTATTTTCTAACCGCTAACCATTGCGGCGTCGATTCAGGAAATGCGTACTCAATGGTTGTTTACTGGAACTACCAAAGACCGAGTTGCGGATCTGGCAGCGGTTCTTTAAGCCAATATCAGAGCGGCGCATACTTTCGCGCATCTTACACATCTTCTGATTTCACATTGGTGGAACTGGATGACGATCCAGATTGTTCCTTCAACGTTTATTTTGCCGGTTGGAGCAGGAGCAGCACTGCTCCAAGCAGTGCAGTGGCAATCCATCACCCCAGTTGTGATGAAAAAAGCATTAGCTTCGAGAACAACCCGACGTCCATTACATCATACCTTGGCAGTTCCAGTCCAGGGGACGGTACGCACATCCGCGTGGCAGACTGGGACTTAGGCACGACGGAGCCGGGTTCTTCTGGATGTCCTCTATTTGATCCGAGCAAGCGGATTGTGGGCCAATTGCACGGAGGTTATGCTGCCTGTGATAACGATCTTGCGGATTGGTTCGGCCGATTTTATAAGTCTTGGACCGGAGGAGGAACCAACTCAACTCGGCTGAGCAACTGGCTGGATCCTCTTGGAACCGGTCAGACAACGTTAGATGGCAAGAATAATCCATGTGGAGGTGTCCAACCTCTCTCTAACGATACGCCGGTGATATTTTCAGCTATTCCAAAAGACTTCTCTTTCACGGTGAACAGCAGTGACTGGTGCGGGGTGGCGATAAATCCGTCAACTGACCATGATATTAAAGCCGACGACAATTCTGATTTTAGCTCTCCATACGCAAGCTCGACATATGGGAGTACAGTCCGAGATTTTGTGGTAACCAACGGTCATAGCTGGGGCAGCACGATGCACTATGCTCGGGTCTATTATGGGTCATCAAGCAATTATACTATTGAGGCAGAGTGGAATATACCAGATCTTAGTGTGGGTAGTGGATACTCGGAGTCGATGGGCAGCGGCGAAGTAATCGAAATGTATGAGATACCGCTGACGTCCGGCCAGACATATCAGTTGAACCTTGACATTACATCAGGCAGCGGTGACTTGGCTGTTTTTATCTTCAAACCATCCCGAAGCAGCGGCAGTCGTTCTGGCGCGGACTGGTCAGCAAATAGTAGTGGTGCGGCTGGGGACGAAAGCATTACATTCACTGCTGATTCAACAGGCGCTTACGGAATTGCTGTTATAAACGAAAACGCCAATTTGGCTAATTATACTTTGACTATAAATCTGATTCCGTCAGCACCAATTCTTGCTTCTCCGCCAGATGGTTCTCATCAAACGTGCGGCATTACCTTCCAATGGAATAGCGTTTATGGTGCTACTAATTATAGAATTTATATGTTAGCCCCAGGATGGACGGATTTTATATACGACGAAACAACTTCAACAAGTTATGATTACGCACCGCCGCTAATGGGCGAATATCATTGGAAAGTAAAAGCCTACGCAAATGGAAACTGGTCTGATTATTCAGAAGAATGGATTTTTTACTTCGATGGCCTGTCTGCTCCGACTTTGATATCTCCTCCTAATGGTTCAGAAATAGCCGATGTAAGGCCAACTTTTCAATGGAATCCTGTCACTTGCGCAAATTATTATGAATTACAACTTGCGAGGGATAGTTCATTCACAGACATGGTTAGGGTCAACCCAACAATTTATGGCACTTCTTGGCAGTTAGATAACCAAGATTTGACTGCTGGACAAATCTATTATTGGCGAGTTTGTTCTGCCAGCCCCCTTGGGCAATGGTCTAACGTTTGGCATTTTACAGTAGTAGTCTTAGACACCACCCCACCGAATCCGAATCCGATGACTTGGAACACAATGCCATACGCAATGAGCACCTCATCTATTTCAATGACTGCGACGACGGCAACAGACACGTCACCGCCTATCTATTATCAATTTGATTTTGTTGACAGTCCAACCGGTGGGGCTGGAGGCACCGACTCGGAATGGCAGACAAGCACCACATATACGGATTCCGTACTTCAGCCTAATCATCAGTATCGTTACCAAGTTCATGCGAAAGACAGCGCAACCGTGCCAAATACGAACACCTTTTCCACAATCAAGGACGCATATACCTATGCCAATCCTCCTGGAGCAGAGTCGTTTTCGAACGTAACCCAGACGAGCATCCAAGCCAACTGGACGGCGAATGGCAACCCGGCTGGGACACAATATTTGTGTGAGAACACAACTCTGGGAACGAACTCCGGCTGGACAAGCAACATATACTGGAATGAGAGTGGCCTGGAATGCGGGACCCAATATTGCTATCAGGTCAGGGCAAAAAACGGCGAGGGGGTAGAAACCACGCTGATATCGCTTGGTTGCCAGAACACGCTATCGTGTCCACAGGTTACAATTAGTGCTTCTGCGGGATTGAATGGAACAGTCGAGCCAACCGGGGTGTTTGATGTCAATCTCGGCCAAGATGTAACATTTACAGCGGAGCCGAATGCTGGATATACGGTTGACTGGTGGTATTTGGATAGCAACGCGGTTCAAGAGGGAGGTATTACTTATACTCTGTCTGACATCCAGACTAACCACAATGTTCTTGTGACATTTATCGAGATTTTGCCAATGGATTTGAACAATGATGGGATAGTAAACTTTGGCGATTTTGCAATCTTTGCTTTCTACTGGATGGATGATACATGTTCGGAGCCCGATTGGTGCGAAGGCAGCGATTCTGACTACAGCGGCAAAGTTGACTTTGTGGATTTACTCAATTTTGTTGACTATTGGCTCTGGCGCCGAGGTGATTTAGATTTGGACGGCGATGTGGACTTTGTTGATTACGCCGTCTTTGCCAACCAGTGGATGAATCAAAATTGCGATGAACCGAATTGGTGCGAGGGGGCCGACCTTGATAAGAGCGGTTCTGTGGACTTATACGATTTAAGTGAATTTACCGATAATTGGCTCGAAGGGTTTTGACAATTGACTCGATATTTTAACGCTTGGGAAAAATGAAAAGAAGGCGGAGTGAATTAGAGAATTGGGGAGTTGGTTTTGGGTCCCCTGTTCATAGCCCAAGTAGCAACACTCGGGGATGACGCTTTGCGTCAATTGCGGCGGGGCCTGCGCAGGCGCAGCCGCTTCGCCGGAGCGACAGCCCGCTGCGACGCATCGCGGCGAGCGAGGCGAGTCAAACATACGCCGAGGGTCAGAAGTATTGCCGTGGCGGGTTCGGGGGCAGTAATCATAAGCTCAAAGTGATTAAAAGTGCCGGTGTCGTTGTAAAAGGCGTCGTAAATCCGCAGGCGCCAAGAGCCGAAAGAATCCTCGCCATCAAATTCAGAAAGTTCGTAAGGTTCAACAGGCCTGAATCGGCCAGTAAAAGGGGCGACACCATCCTTAATATAAACAAGTGCTTCATCATCGAATATGGTGTTCGTGTAATTTGCGCCAACAAAGAACTCATCATAGGGGTCATATATGTTCAAACAAATTATAGTGCCGGCGGGGCTTTGCAGAAAGATTTGCAAATCAAATACGCTGGTGTGTGTTAAACTGATACCGGTATCAAGGTCGGAAATAACAAGGTGGCCCGGAACTTCTATGATTGCGTCGGCCATCCAGCCTTTAGTATCGCCTGGATTGGCGGGGATAGGCAGATTAAAGTTGCCGGTGTAGATGTGCACTTGGCCGGCATAAACAGTACTTCCGCAGGCCCCCGCCACAATGACAAGAATCGCACCAATCCGTTGCACTGCGTTACGAGCATCCATTCTCAACTCACCGGTAAATTTTAATAACCCCCCGGTGAATCTTTACGCAGTAGAAATTATAACTTTATCGGACGATTGCTGGCAAATAAAAAATAAAAAATAACCACAAAGAGGGAATTGAAAACGTAACGAAAGGATTGACGCATCTGCCTTCGGCGGACTGGAAACAATATGCCCGCATTAATATAACGTCGCCGTCCGCCTTCGCAGATGCTTCGGCGGATAAATGCCGGCGACGGCTAAACAAATGTTATTTTACTTCGACGACCGAGTTGAATCCGCCGAAGGGATTTGATTCCGTTGTTTCGTTGTAGGGGTCCTGCTGCCACTGACCGTCCACGACCAGACGGTAGCGATATTTTCCGGCAGGCAGTTTTATCTTTGTCTGCCATACGCCGGAATTGCCGACTTTTTGCAGAGGGTTTTTAGCCGGCTGCCAATTATTAAAATCACCGGCAATCTGCACGCTATGGGCGCGCGGATAAAGCGTTACAAATATTACAGCATCATTTATCTGGCTGACACCGTAATAGTCAGAAAGCTTGGCGTTGGTATCTGCCGGCTGTGGTTTTTCGGTCCGTGGAGTCTTCTGTGGGGCTTTTATGGTCGGCTTTGCAGACTGCAGCAATTCATCGGCGGTGGCGCTAATCGTCTCGAGCCGGCCGGCTAAGGAGCTGACAATCTCGGAGCGATGCTGTTTTGCCTGTGAGTCAATAATTTCCTCAGCCAGTGCGTGAAAATCCCTCTGGCCCCTGCTGGCAGAGTCGTATTCACAGATGGGCTGGCCGAAACTGGAGGCTTCCTTGAT
>CAYGYP010000094.1:0-6836 GCA_964354115.1 uncultured Candidatus Bathyarchaeia archaeon
AGGCAGGACGACCGCTGTTACAAACTTCCTAGAAGAAACGGCCATAACCAAGCCTGTGCCCCCTGACTGGTGTTACGTGTACAACTTTCGCAACCCCTACGAACCTAAAGCCATAAAGCTCGCTCCTAGCAGAGGGAAACACCTTCGAGAAGGCATGGCCACTTTCATCACAGAAGCACAGAGGATTCTGCCGAAGTCTTTTGAAAGCGAAGATTATGGCGCAAGAAAGGCGGCTACCATCAAGGCTGTTGAAGAAGAAAGGCAGAAACTCCTGGGGGAAATTGCGAAACGGGCCCAAGAAGAAGGCTTCATGCTACGGGCGTCACCCGTTGGCTGGCTTATGATCCCAGTAATCAAAGGGAAACCCGTAAGCGACCAAGAATTTCTGGCCTTAGACCAGAAAACTCGCGAGGGAATTGAGAAGAAAAGGGAACAGCTGACCGAACAATTCACAAGCGTCATGAGACAACTCAGAGAGTTAGAGGGAAAAGCCAACGAAGCACTCCAGAAACTGGACCATGACGTTGCCCTCTTCGCCATTGGACATATCGTGGCTGACTTGAAAGAGGAATACAAGGACTTCCCCGATGCCGCCACATACATAGATGACGTGCAGAACGACATCTTGGACAACCTGCCCAAGTTCATAAAGGGACTTGAAGAGGCCCCACAAATCCCTTTGCCAGTTCCATGGACGAGACAAGCCCCCGTCAAAAAGTACGAAGTAAACGTTATCGTCGACAACTCAAACGTCAATGGAGCCCCAGTCGTAATAGAATCTAACCCAACATATCAGAACCTCTTTGGGAGAGTAGAGAAAGAAGCTCAGTTTGGCGCCCTTGTTACTGACTTTACCATGATCCGCGGTGGATCCTTACACAAGGCCAACGGTGGATACCTGATTCTTCCAGTCGAGGAGTTGCTACGCAATCCCTTCTCATATGACAGCTTGAAAAGAGCCCTCAGAAACGAGCACATCGTCATCGAAGAGGCCGAAGAACGTTTGGGTTTCATGACCACAAAGAGCTTGAAACCCGAGCCGATTCCTCTAAGCGTCAAGGTGATCCTCATTGGAGACCCCTACCTCTATCAGCAATTGTACGTCTTAGACATGGAATTCAACCAGCTCTTCAAAGTTAAGGCGGATTTTGACACAACTATGGATCGAACAGAGGAAAACACGCAACAATACGCGGCTTTCGTCTGCACACTGTGCCAGAAGGAGAACCTGAAACACCTTGACGGCTCAGGCTTGGCCAAGCTAATAGAACACAGCTCAAGACTGGCCGAGGATCAACAGAAGCTTTCAACCAGGTTTGCCGAGGTTGCCGACATCATCCGCGAAGCCAACTTCTACGCTACGCAAGAGAACTCGGATTTTGTGACTGGAACTCACGTGAAAAGGGCTGTTGAAGAAAAGGTTTACCGTTCAAAACTCATCCAAGAGAAGATTCAAGCGATGATCAAAAGAGGGATCCTACTCATCGATACGGAGGCCGAAAATGTGGGTCAGGTAAACGGCCTCTCTGTGATAGACATGGGCGACTTTGCCTTTGGCACTCCTTCACGCGTGACTGCCAGTGCAGGCTTGGGCCGAGAAGGCGTCGTCGACATTGAGAGGGAAGCCAAAATGGGAGGGCCGATCCACACGAAGGGGGTTCTAATCTTGAGCGGCTACCTAAACGGGAAGTATGCACAAGACAAGCCTCTGAGTCTCTCAGCTCGTCTTGTTTTTGAGCAGAACTATGAAGGAGTAGAGGGTGACAGCGCCTCAAGCACCGAACTGTACGCCATTCTGTCTGCCCTCTCCGAGCTACCAATAAAGCAGAACCTTGCTGTCACCGGCTCCGTGAACCAGAAAGGCGAGATTCAAGCCATCGGTGGAGTGAACGAAAAAATCGAAGGTTTCTTCGAGGTCTGCAAAGCCAAGAGCTTCACCGGCAAACAAGGAGTCATGATACCCGAAAGCAACGTGCAAAACCTGATGCTGAAGGAAGAAATAGTAGAAGCTGTCAAAGAAGGAAAATTCCACGTCTACTCTGTCAAGACCGTTGACGAAGGAATAGAGATTCTGACAGGCGTTAAAGCCGGCGAGAGACAAAAAGACGGAACTTTCGAAGAAGCAACCGTGAACTATAGAGTGGATAAACGCCTTAGAGGAATGGCTGAAAAACTTAGGGAATTTCCAACATTCCTCACGGAAGAAAGGAAGAAAAACGAAGGCTAACCGCAGTCTGCGAGTGCTGTTATTTTCGTCAGATAATTGGTCAAGTCTTCCTCAAACTCTTTTTCCGTTGTCTTTTCTCTTAGGTTTATCATGAAGTCTTGAAAGTATGCGAATTCTCGTTTCATCCACTCGTTGGTTTGAGACAAGAATTTTTGAATTTTGCTTTCTGCTTGTTTGTCAACATCTGGTATATTGTGCCTTACCATGTTGCTGAGAGCAAAACAGTTGTTCAACATTATGCCTATGTTCAGCCACACGCCCTTGGCGTTTTTTGAACCTACGGGCTTATCATTTATCCAACTTAGAAAAAAGCTGAAGGCTTGGTCAAGTGGAAAAGTCTCGCTTTGGCTCAGAACTCGGAAGGCCACATCATCAGCGTACAAGTCCTGTATGTGATTAACTGCCTGCTGTACAACTGCAACTTGATAGTCTTCCGTCAAATGACTCCTGCGCATGATGAATTGCCCAACCCTGTTCAACAATCCATTATTGTGCGATGGATGATTTGTGTTAGTTCTGTAGACGTGGCACATCTCGTGTATTAGCAACGTCTCAACCATCCCGGACCTTAACGCCATGCCAGATACCACGATGACGTCGCTGCCTCCTCTCTTGGTTGAATATCCCATAAAGGCCAGCTTGGGATCAACTTCAACTCTTAGCTTATCTGAAATCTCGAAACCAGCATTCCTCATGATTTTCAACGCATTGCGCGTCGCTCTCTCTACGATGTCCTTCTCAGAAGACACTCTTCAGATCACCAACACTCGAAGGCGCGCGCAATTCATCTAGACGCATACCGGCTGTTGTTATTATTGGTTCGAACCCTAGTTTTCTCCAGAATCCCTCAGCCGCCCTGTTTCCGACTATGTATCTCAGCGTTACATGTTCAACCCTTTCAGAGTTGAAGAACTCAAAAAGCTCATTTACCAAGCGTGCCCCAACGCCTTTCCTTCTGAGCTTCTTAACTACATATATGGTTGAGATAGCACCGACGCTCTTGGGCAAATAGTCGGTTCTACGCGAAACTTCACCATGGATGAACCCGATGACTTCTCCGTTCATTTCAGCCACTAAGACCTGACTGTTGATGCCCACAAGAGCGTTCTCTACCTTTTGTTTGACAAGTGCCTTCCCCTCTTCGGTGATGCGCCATACTGAAGGGTTTGACTGTTCACCATGTTGCTGCAGCAACAGCCGAAGCTCAACTAGCTTCTCAACGTCCGAAGAAGCAGCTTTTCGAATCAACAGGCCGCTCATAAGACTCACATAGTCAGATGCGGGTCTTTAGGCTTTTGACATTTCTGGAATACGTGCAATCAAACGGTTCAACTGAAGATTTGGAAGAGCCTTCCTGAACCACGATTAAGGTGCTTGGATGTGATTTGAATCCTTCACAAAGCGAAGACATCATCCCGTTTGCCTTGTCTCTTCCTTGCAACATGTGTGTGGAGCGTTGAAACGGCGTGCGCGATTGCAGAACGCCTATAAGGGAACTTTCCTTTGGTGAAGCTGGTGACTTGGCCTCGTGAAGTACAGAAGCTTTGGAAAGCTGAACTGGAAAGTCTCAGCTCTAGGCTTCGGGGCGATGAGGCTGCCTATAATCTGCAACGATGCCGCAAGGATAAACGAACCCGAAGCGATAAAGATGATCAGGTATGCCATCGACCACGGCGTGAACTACGTTGACACCGCCTACGTGTATCATGGGGGAAATAGCGAAACACTAGTCGGCAAAGCATTGAAGGATGGATATCGCGAGAACGTAAAGCTGGCCACCAAAATGCCAACGTGGCGCATCAACTCCCGCGAAGACATGGACAAACACTTGGAAGAACAGCTGAAGAGACTGCAGACTGATATTGACTTCTACCTTCTGCATGGCCTAGACAAGGAACGGTGGCAAAAACTTCAAGCGCTTAACGTGATAGGCTGGGCTGAGAAGAAGATGGGCGAGGGAAGATTCAGGCACTTGGGCTTCAGTTTCCACGATGAATATGACGTTTTCAAAGACATAATAGACAGCTATGAAAACTGGACACTCTGCCAAATACAGTACAACTACGTAGACTCGGAAACCCAGGCTGGCACAAGAGGGCTCAGGTACGCAGCCTCCAAAGGACTTGCGGTAGTCGTGATGGAACCAATAGGAGGCGGAAGACTGGCCATCAAGCCTCTAAAGCCAATACAGGACCTGTGGGACGCGCCGCAAGTCAGAAGGACACAGGCAGAATGGGCGCTGCTTTGGGTTTGGAACCATCCGGAAGTATCCACCGCTCTCAGCGGCATGAGCACTTTGCAGCAAGTGAAAGAAAACGTTAGAACCGCCAGCCACTCAGGCACAAACAAGCTCACAGGGGAAGAACTGTCACTTTTCGATCAAGTTGCATTGAAATACAAGAGCATGGGTTTCGTCGGCTGTACAGGCTGCAGATACTGCTTACCATGCGCTGAAGGTGTCAACATAACTGAGATAATCTCGCTCTACAACGAGTTCTACGTCAAGAACATGAACGATGAAGTCAAAGCCAAGTACCAGAAGAACATAACTCCAGAAAGTCGAGCCAAAAGATGCGTGGCATGTGGCAAATGCCAAGAGCTTTGCCCTCAGCAGTTGCCGATACCGGACATAATCAGGAGAGCCGCGTGGATTTTCGAGCAGGAACCCCCTAGACCAAAAAAATGAACGATGTGATTCCTATTGATAGAAGCTGTCATATTTGATCTAGATGGCGTAATCGTTGAAAGCGAAAATGCCCACGTTGAGGCTGAACAGCAAACGTTCCTGAAATATGGCGTTCGAATAGCTGCTGAGGAACTACACAGGTACACCGGTACCACAGCCAAGGTGATGTTTACTGAGCTGATAAGAAAATACAAGCTCAACACAACGTTCGAAGAGATGTTTTGCCAAAAAGAAAACATCCTCTTCAGACTCTTGGAAGAAGATGCAAAGCCGACAAAAGGAATAATCGCATTACTAGGGAAACTGGAATCCAGAAGAATCAAATTGGCAATCGGCTCAGGCTCTACCAAGAAACAAATCAAATACGTTTTGAGCAAGCTGAGCATCGCACGGTTTTTTAATTCTGTTGTCGGGGCGGAAGACATTCTTCACAGCAAACCAGACCCAGAAACGTTTCTCAGAGCAGCTAACGAACTGGACGTGAACCCAAGCAAGTGTTTAGTGGTCGAAGATTCGGAGCTAGGCGTCGAGGCCGCGAAACGCGCGCACATGAAATGCCTCGGATACAGAAACCCAAACAGTGGCAACCAAGACTTGTCAAAAGCAGACATCATAACCGACGATTTTTCAAAACTGAACATTGCAACTTTACTTCATTGAACATATTCATAACCAAAATATTCAACGGAAATCAGTCGAAACAAATCGAAAACCAACACTTCCTTTCTTTCTGTCGTATCTTTCGACTCTAAACTTCTATGGGGTTCCTAAAAAGAAGAGTTCACGAACCATTCCATTCAACGAGGAGAAAAATGAAAAGCAATCTACTTTCTAGTACAATGCTGTTCTCAAAGATAGAATTCTAAACCGTCAGCGCCAGATATTGTCCTATGAAACCCGACAGAGTTCAGCCATGTTCTCTTATTCTCAAGAGAAAGACTCAGACTTTAAGAGCTATCCCTCTCTTGATTCTTGCCATTTTCTCAGTCTCCTCTCCTGTTTATGCAGATATTCCCCCCTACCACCTCCCCGTCCCAATTGGCTCACCTATATTGTCACTGTGGTAGTAGGGAAACAACAGCTTGGTTGATTGGTGCAGAATTCCTTTGGAGAATGATAAAGAAGACGGACAGAGACAAACCAGAACCTTCCATGTCTAACGTTTACAGAATAATGTTTCTCACCATGATTCTCAGTTTCTTAATAGGAGTATTGTTCTGGAAAGTATTTGGATGGGTATGACATTTCTTCCACGTGTAGTAAATCTTTTATTCCCATGATAACATACTATTTAAAAAGTGATTCTATGGCTAAATGTCCCGTGTGTAAGAAAGAAGTCAGCACCCCTAAGAAGACCTGGAAGATGGCTGGAAGAAAAGACAAGAGTGGCAAGAGAACAGAACTTACGATCGGACTCTTTGAGCATTGTGGAAAAAGCTTCAGATCTGTTTTGAACAAGAGGAAAATCTAGATTTCAGCATACATATCAGCTCCTATCCCTTTTTCTCCTTACATAAATGCCACAAGTCATAAGAGACATAATGAGCAATGAGTTGTTGCAATGGGCTAGGCAAATTCCCAGAGTAGAGCTCTCAATATGTGCAGGTCTTCTCAAGCATGAGAAGTCAAGCGTTATTGACCTAATTGACACCAAGGCATTGACCCAAAACTGGAAGACCCTAGTTCTGTTTTGGTGCGGGGGTGGAACCCCCACCCAAGTTTACCGGCAAAAAAGCATACGAAATATGCTTACCGAGAGTTCGAATCTCTGCCGGGCTACCAACAACCCAGGTCAGGATGATGTTCAGACTCTCGGCTCAGTGATAGTACAGTGGTGGTTTGGGTAAAGTTTTATCAACCAACTGAACTCAATGGATGCGAATTAGATCATAGGGAAAGAACAAAAGGAAGCAGCAAATGAGG
>CAYGYP010000095.1:0-6801 GCA_964354115.1 uncultured Candidatus Bathyarchaeia archaeon
TCCCAGAGGCTGAAAGGAAAAGAAGGAAGATTCAGAAGCAACCTTTCAGGAAAGAGGGTTGACTTCTCCGCGCGCACCGTGATTTCTCCTGACCCAAACCTTGACATCAACGAGGTTGGGGTTCCGCTTGAAATCGCGATGCGTCTTTCTGTTCCTGAAAAGGTTACCGAATGGAACATCGAAGAGGTGCGAACTCTAGTCAAGAATGGACCAGAAAATTACCCTGGTGCCCTCTACATCATTAGACCTGACGGAAAACGCATAAGACTCGAATTTGTGGTTGACCGGGACAAAATTGCAGAGGCAATCGAACCCGCGTTCGTCGTGGAAAGGCATCTTAGAAACGGCGACATAGCCATCTTCAACCGTCAACCTTCACTTCACCGCATGTCAATAATGGCTCACTTTGTGCGTGTTCTACCATACAAAACATTTCGCTTGCATCTTTGTGTCTGTCCCCCCTATAACGCAGACTTTGACGGCGACGAAATGAACCTTCACATTCCGCAGAGCGAAGAGGCCCGGACAGAAGCACTTCTGCTCATGCAGGTTCAAGACCAGATACTCTCGCCAAGGTTCGGCGGTCCCATAATAGGAGCAATTAGAGACTTCATCACAGCTGCCTACCTTTTAACCAGAAGAAGCAATTACCTGACGATAAATGAAGTGAACAGGCTGCTGCTCGGAGCTGGATACAACGGTCCGATACCCAAACCCAAAATCAAAGAGCCAAGGCCGTTGTGGACAGGTAAACAGATTTTCAGCCTCTTTTTGCCGAAAGACATGAACTATGTTTTGAAAGCGAGCATTTGTCAAGGCTGCGTGAAATGTGAAAAAGAGGATTGTCAATACGATGCATACGTGGTTGTCAAGAATGGTGAACTGATAAGTGGGGTCATAGATAGAAGGTCAATAGGCGCCGAGCAGTCCGAAAGCCTGCTTCACAGAATAATAAAAGATTACGGGACTCAAGCAGGGCGAGAATTTCTCAACAAGATAACCCACATGCTGAAGCTTTTCATAACGATGCGGGGCTTCACGTACTCGTATGATCAGCTTGTGCTTTCCCCGAAAGCGGAAGAAAGAATAAGAAAGACCATGGACAGGATAGAGAAGAAAATACTAGAACTTATTGATAGTTACAGCAAACGCATGCTTCCAAGACTTCCAGGACAGACTCTGGAAGAGTCATTTGAGATATATGTCATGAATGAGTTGGCAAAAGCTAGAGACGAGTCGGGAAAAATTGCTGATCAAGACTTTACGCTCGAAAATGCGGGCATCATAATGACGCGGACGGGAGCGAGAGGTTCAAACCTGAATATTGGGCAGATCAGCGCATGCGTGGGGCAACAGTCTGTTCGTGGAAAGAGGATATTGCGGGGATACGTAGACCGTGCCTTGCCGCATTTCAAGTCTGGCGACGCAAAGCCAAAGGCAAGAGGGTTCGTGTATTCATCGTACCAAAAAGGGCTCGACGTGATTGAATTCTTCTTCCACTCGATGGGTGGCAGAGAAGGACTCGTTGACACGGCGGTTAGGACCCAGCAGAGTGGCTACATGCAGAGAAGACTGATCAACGCGCTTGAGCACATACGCTTAGAATATGATGGAACGGTAAGGAACTCAGCCGGGGATATAATTCAGTTCCAATATGGAGAGGACGGTGTCGACCCTGGCAAGAGCGATCACGGAAAGGCCGTGAACGTCGGCAGACTGGTTGACCAGCTGAAAATAGCTGGAGAAAAAGGTAAACCTGCATCACCTGAATACGTAAAGAAGCAATTGAAAGAAGTTGAGGATCAGCTCACACCTATTCTGACAAACGAGCTTAAAGAAAGTCTGGCAAAGGCCAGCCTTACAACGGCAAGCGTCAACAAAGCAATAGGGCTTACTGGTGATCATTACAAACGTGCCTTGATGGAACCAGGCGAAGCTGTTGGCATCGTTGCAGCTCAATCAATAGGCGAACCTGGTACACAGATGACCCTTAGGACTTTCCACTATGCTGGTGTCAGAGAACAAAACGTGACCTTAGGATTGCCAAGGCTGATAGAAATCGTTGACGCCAGGAGGATACCCTCCACGCCGATAATGACAATCTACTTGGACGAGGAGCAAAGAAAAAGCAGGGAAGCAGCGGTGAATATTGCACGAAACATAATCTTCACCACGCTGGAGAATCTAACACAGGCTATCTACGAGGATCCACTGCATGAGGAAATAATCGTTGAGCTAAACAAGACAATGATGGAAGACAGAGACGTAACGATGGACCAGCTTAAAGAAGCCTTGGAAACGCAAAACTGCACTATTAGGATGAGAGGAAACAATGTGCACATTAAACCAAAGAGGGCTGACGCGCTCAAGAAAATGCTTGACAAGATTCCTTCACTTCACGTCAAAGGCGTCGCAGGCATAAAACGCGTGCTAGTCACTGAGGAACATGGGGAGTGGGTCATAAGAACAGATGGTTCGAACTTGCCCAAGGTTCTGGAGATTCATGGGGTGGACACGTCGAGAACCACAACTAACAACGTTCATGAAATAGCCAAGACTCTTGGAATAGAAGCTGCGAGGAACGCGCTGACACATGAAGCCAGAGGCGTTTTAGAGGACCAGGGACTTGACGTTGATGTTCGCCACGTGATGCTTGTTTCCGACATGATGACTTCAACAGGCGAAGTGCAGCAGATAGGTCGCCACGGCATCAGTGGCAAGAAGTCAAGCGTCCTTGCCAGAGCTGCGTTTGAAATAACAGTGCCGAATATTGTTGAAGCCGCAGTTAAGGGGGAAAGCGACCCGCTGGCAGGCGTAACCGAAAACGTAATAGTAGGGCAGTCAATACCAATAGGTACGGGACTAGTCGAACTCTACATGTCAACGTTCGAATCTAAGGGAGAAAAGAAAAAGTGATAGACATCGATAAGGCGATTGCAACTGCAGTGAAAACTGGCAAGGTTTCCTTCGGTGGTGATTCTGCAGTACAAAACGCTAGAACAGGAAAAGCCAAGATGATAGTAATGGCTTCAAATTGCCCACAAAACATACGTGAAGACATAGAACACTATAGCAAACTCTCAAACGTTCCGTTCATGACCCATAAAGGATCAGCCCTCGACTTGGCAGCGGTGTGTGGCAAACCATTCACCGTTTCAGCGTTGAGTATAAGAGAGCCAGGCGATTCCGAAATCCTTAAGCTGACTGAGGAAGCCGAACCAGAAGAGCTCGCTGGAGGAAACGAATGACGAGCGGAATCAAGTTCACGAGCACCGAAATGAGATACATCGCCCTGTTTGAGAGCATAACAAACGCGAGCGCCAAAGACTGCATAGTTGACGAGGAACAAGGACGTGTGATTTTCATCATCAACGAAGGCCAGATAGGCGTGGCCATAGGCAGAGGCGGTAGAAACATTCATACACTTGAAAGAATGACAGGGAAGAAACACGAAATAATCGAGTACTCTGAAGACCCGGTGAAATTCATCAAAAACGCTCTGAAACCAGCACTTGTCAAAGAGGTTCGAGTGACCGAGAGACCTGATGGGAAGAAGATGGCTGTTGTAGCCGTTAGCCCAAAGGACAAGGGTGTTGCCATAGGAAAGAACGGAAAAAACGCCGAGCGCCTGCGATTTCTGGCCAAAAGATACTTCCAAATACAAAACGTGAGCATAACCTAGCCTCGGAGAGGGTCACCCTATGAAAAAGGAGACTGTCTCGTTCATTTCTTTCTTGGTTTTGTTTACATTGATCGGTTACGTTGGTGCTTCTGATGGGTCTCCAGTGTCGGGTCCATCTGCTGCAGATCAATTCTTAGGCAGTCCTCTGCTGATTCTTGTCGCACTACTCATCATAGATGTAATAGCATTCGGGTATCGCAAGCTGAGAAAATAGTCATCGCTGAGACTAGACTACCCATAAACGATCGTTGTGGAAGCATTATTAGAGAAGCACGCTCAATTCTGGGATTTCATTTTGCAAGAACTAGATCGATTAGCGCTTTTTGATCTATTTCTGCGCGTGTTCGCCAGTCCAAGTACAGTTGCTCATTTTCGTCTTGAGTCAGGTATCCATAGCGAATGTAGCGATCAATGTTCGTGCCGACTTTCCATCCTGGGAGTTTGTCGCGGAGCATGTCCTCAACTTCCTTTCGAGTTGCCTTTCCTTTTTTGGAGATGACGTATGAGATCGTGATTGCTAGTCCTGCAAGGTCGTCTATCCGCCATCCTACCATTTTTGCTTCTTTTGGTGTTATGTCTCCTCTTAATGTTATGTAGTGTCGTGCCCTGTCTAACTGTTCGAGGCTTGGTTTCTCAATGGCCTTTTCTTCTTCGAAAACAGTTTTCACCTGCAAATCAAGTGCTTTTAAGTGGTCGTCTAGGAGTTTCAGGACTTTCTGATAGTCTGAGCCTAGAGCTTTTCGAAGCTCCCAGCCTTTCACGCCTGGTTTCACGTGCCTCTTGTAAAAGAGCAGGTGAGTTGCCCTTTTCAGCTTGCTAGCGTAAATGGCTTTTCTCTTGCTCAATGAAGCTCCCCTTTTTTCCACTTCATCCAATCTTCTACTGAAACCGCGATTGGAATGGACACAAGCTGCATCTTGCCGATTTTCGTTTCTGGCTTTTCATGTGGTTGTATGAAGATTTCTTCCTCCAGTGGATGAACTTCCAATGTTGCGTAACCATATGTGACCAAGAAACTCGTCATGAAGGCTCTTTGAACCGTTTCCTCGTAGGTTTCCCCGCCAACAAAATTCCAATATGGGATTTTCCCGTTTTCGCCCTTTTCATGAACGCAACTTTTCAGTTCTCGCCAAAAGCTCTCCAATTCCTCTGAGAAGGCCTTGTCTCGCAGGATTCTCTCCTGCAAAAGTTCTTCTCTAGTGGCAGAACCTATCTCAACTGCAGCTGGTGGTTTTTCTCGCCACCTTTCACTAATGGGCAGCAGATTCATCCAGTATGCAGTTGCCTCTGCCAAGCTGTGAAGCGAAATCTGCTCCAGCTCGATTATCGGATGCCAAGCTTGGACGAACGTTTCAACAATTTCCTCTTTCGACATGCTTCTGAGCTTCTCTTCGAGAAGAAACGGATCTGTGTAAAGGGACGTCGAACGATGCCTAACCCATTCGCCTTGAAGCTTGATGACAGATGCTAGATGATGTATTGTTTCAGCATCTAGACACAGGTCTTCTGGGATTGTCCATTCTGGAAAGTATTCTTTGACTGTGCTGATGTTTTCGTTTACGTCGACCAGGAACGGGTCAAGCGAACGTTCTTCGACAGATTTGCAGGTTTCAATTATCCGCGAAAGTCTCTCTCTGCCAGTTTTTTCTCGTTCATGCTTTGATTGCATTAGGCTACCTCTCTGATTACTGATTTCCCTTCGATGTTTTGCACTGTGATTATGTTTACATCTTCTTTTGCAAATGTTATTTGGCTTGGGGTGATTATTATGTATTGGGCGTTTCCGTTCGTTACTGTTGAGATCAACATTCTTGCGATCAACTCGCGATTCTTGGGGTCCATGTGAACGTCATATTCGTCGACCGCACGGAAAGGTGAACGAACGTGTTGTTGCAAGGCCAACAGGAAGCTCATCATAGCTGTTGTTCTTTCGCCGCCGCTTTGCGTGTAAGCGTCAAGCGGAACCGGCTTGCTGCCCTTGAACCCTACAAGAATTTCCAATCCTGCTGCCTCAATATCTTGTTCATTGATTAGCCTCACTTCGCCGACGGCTTGAGTCTGCATCAAGATCCTTTGGTATTCTAGGTTGGCACGGTCAAGAAGGCTCTGGATTACTGTTCGCCATGCTTGAGTGCGCGTTTTGACTTCTTCTAGGGCTTTCTCGCGGTTCTCAGCCACTAGTTGTGCTTTTTCTTTCAGCTCCAAGTAGAGTTTCGAGTAGTTCTCATACATCCGTTCAATGTCTTCTGAAACATCGTTGAGTGCTGCCAAATGCCCTTCTGTGACTCGCATCTCATCGAGGATTTCGCCCGTGCTTTTCAGGACTGCAATCCTAGGCCCGCTCTGTTCTGCCTTGCCAATGGCCTCGTCGAGATGCTTTTTTGCATCCTTCAACTCTCTTTCCAAAGATTCTGTAGCGGTAAATGCATTTTCCTTGCGGTATTGTAGCAATGCTAGTTTGATTCGGCCATCCAAGACTTGATTGCTGACTTTTTCGATGCTTTTTTCAAGACCGTCGGCTTTCAACTGATTCGTACGTATTTCTTTGTCCAGTTTTGAAAGATTCTGGTTAGAGTCTTGGATTAGCCCTCGCAAATTATCGCTTTTCAAGAGTTTGAGTTGCGGCAAAGCTTCTTTCGTCTCTAGGCTTGCTCCAGAAGAAGAATTCGGCTTGGTCAGTGCGGCATTCTCAAGCATTAATGTCTCTTTCAGGATTTGCTCACACAGTTTGGCTGTTGACTCATTTGCAGCCTTTTGCCGTTCAAGGCTTAGGCTATCATCAAACAGTGCTTTCGATTCGAGTTTGAGTTTTTCAAGCTCGCCCTGCGCGGATTTGAGATCATTTCCTGTAGTTGCTGCTTCCTCTTCTATTTGGCTCAGAGCATCTTGCTCTATTTTTCTGTTGGCTTCCAGCTCCGTGACAACGTTTTCTCGCCGGATAACCTCGGCCCAAGCCAGTTCTCTTTCTAGGAATCTTCTCTTGGCTAGAAGCTGTTTCTTCTCTTGGAACCTGTCATATTGCTCTCTCCAATAGTTGAGCGTCTGCTCCGCCGACTCCAAGAGCTTGCCCATTGATTCTTCTTGGCTTAGAGTGCGGGTCAGTTTCCTTTGGGCTTGCA
>CAYGYP010000096.1:0-6739 GCA_964354115.1 uncultured Candidatus Bathyarchaeia archaeon
TTCTCTAAGAATGCAAGCATACTTTCTTGGAAGCAGTCATTATCTTGTAAATTTATTACTTATATGATATGGGAATATACATTAAGACAAGATGCTGAAAATATCCTTGACAAACTGTATGAGCCTTCCGAGGGAAATCCCCTGAAGGTGTACCTGCATAATAGATTAATATCTCAGGATTTAGCAAATTCAGCATTAGAATTTATGTCAATAATGCACTCCGGAATTAACATCGGCGAGATTGAAACCATTATGGAATTGGGAGGCGGATATGGAAGGACGGCTTATGCTTTTTTGTCTCTAATGCCTAAGGTAAGATATATCATGGTGGATATACCGCCAGCCCTTTACATCGCCGAAAAATATATAAGCAACCTGTTTCCTCCCAAAAAAATTTTTCACTTTAGAATATTTAACAGCTATTCTGAGATAGAGGAGGAATTCAATAATGCGGAAATAATATTTTTACTTCCTAATCAGCTTGACCTACTTCCGCCAAAGATAGCAGACCTTTTCATTAATGTATCCTCCTTTCATGAAATGAGGCCTGACCAGATTGAATATTATTTTGGGTTAATTAACCGTTTAATAAAGAAGTATTTCTATTTTAAACAATGGAAAATATCAAAAATTCCTTTTGAAAATATAATTATCAAAGAAAATGATTATCCTACTCGAAAAGAATGGTCTCAAATATATTGGAGACAATGCAAAGTCCAGACGTATTTTTTTGAAGCATTGTTTAGATTGTAGTGGATACAGGTGAGTAATATTAAATTTTTATCCCGATTGGTCAAGTTAAATAAGAAAGATTATCCCTTTGATCTCCTAATCATATGCTTCATTGCATTAGTGGTCACTTTAATCTGGTTCCGAGAGGGCAGGTTAATAGCTTGGTTAGAGTCAGGTTTTTTATTCGCAAATCCAGAAGGATGGGTGTATCATTCATTCTTCAATTGGTGGGACGTGACAGGGACAGGTTTTTATATCGCTCAAGTTCTCCCCCTCATTCCCCATCAATCTGCTATGTGGGTTCTAAAAGAAATTGGATTCTCAGAAGTTTTCAGGCAGGCTCTTACCCTGTTCTTCTTGCAGGCCATGTCAGGAATATCGATGTATCTATTAACAAAATCCTTAGTTAGTGATGAAACACGACGCGCAGCGAGCCTAACTGCAGGCATCGTTTATATGTTTACTCCATATTCGCTATATGTATGGAATAGGTTTCACTCTGCAATCTTTTTTGTGCCTTTTGTCCCTCTCATAGTATTCCTTTACCTAAAAGGTATCAAGGATAAGAATAACGTATGGAAAAACGCACTATGCGTGAACCTTGCATTGATCCTGCCCCTTGCCGCTTTTGCGAACCCCACTTATCTTCAATCCTGCATTTTGATTTTTTCCACCATATTTTGCTTATATCTTCTAAAAAATATCGGGAGCAGACTTCGGTGCTTCCATGCAATAAAATTTTCAGTAGTAGCTGGTTTTTTGGGAATGGCATTGTATTCATGGTGGTTTTTACCCTTAATTCCTAATGTCTCTAGTTCATACCAAAAGGCGTCATTAATAGATCCTTTGTCGACATTGCAAGCAGTATCATCACAATATTATTCGTCGGTCTACGTAATAAGGGGATTCGACGCCTACACCTATAATTGGCAATTATTTCACTCCAACCTCTTTTTTACTGCAATTACCTTCTTCCTTCCTGTTTTAGCCTTTAGTGCTTTGCTATTTAAACAAAGAGACAAACACACTTTATTTTTCTCTCTATTGGCTCTATTCGGCATATTTCTTTGCACTGGGAGTGAGCCTCCATTTGGTAATGTATTCGTATTTCTTTTTAAATTGATACCCTTCGACGCGGGCTTTAGAGCTCCCGGTGACAAACTTGGTGTTATTCTTGCTCTTAGCTATTCATTTTTGGTTGGTATCACTTTAAGCTCCATTTATCACAGATTGGCGAATAAATTTAAGAAAGTGAGCCGATGCAAGAAAAGGAGTAATCACTTCGCAGGGATTCTTAGTCTGATGATAATTACAATAACCATTTTACCAAGCGCATTTCCTATTTTTTCTGGGCTTGTCTTTGAGCCGGGTTCAACGAACGATCCGGTAAAGGCGAGGGGAGCCTTTGTAGAAGTACCCGATTCATATAAAAAAGCTGATGAGTGGCTGGCCGACCAAAAAGACGCGTTTAGGGTAATATCTTTTCCCACCTCACCTCAAGATTACTTAGCGTATCGATGGGAACATGGATATGGCGGAATAGATCCTTGGCCTATCTGGAGCAAGACCATGATCGTGGGTCGAACTTGGGAAACCACTGTAGATTCAATAATTCAACTCATGGAGCCCAATTTGTTTCAAAGCGATCAGTTCTGGAAAACTATGGCAATTCTGAATGCTAAATATGCTGTGGTTCATAACGACTTCATCGGTCTTCGAACTGAAGAACCCCATAATTCATCAGAATATGTCAAACAGCTACAAAGAGCAGAAGTTCCCGATTACATAGACGCAAGGTCGTTGCTAACACAAAGAATAGAAGTTCCCGATTACACGGGTGCACTGCAATTAACGACTGATGTAGGCAATTGGAAAGTAGCTAGGACACCTGAACACAAAATTACGCTTGATAATACAGCTCTTATAGAAGGCAATTCATCTGTAAAAATTACTTCTCACATGGAAGGAGAGGGAAATTGGGAGGGCGGTATCCAATATGAGTGGAAAGACACAATAGACTTATCCGCATACAGTTTAGTCAGTTTTTGGAATAAGTTTGAATCAATGGACTATATTTTCAGAGTTTACCTCGAGTTAACAGATATTCACGGGGATTACAAAAAATGGGAGATAACTGATCAGGTTACCAATGCTTGGACCAGAATAGTAATACCCCTAAATTCTTCTGGTGTTTGGCAAAGTTCTGACAGCCTGAACTTAACATCTATAAACACGGTAAGAATTACCTTTGATAAGACGATGGGCTCCATGAAATCAACTACTTGGTGGATAGGTGGCATACAAGCAGTAACAACGAAAAATGTTGAGCAAGAATTGCCAGTGAGCAGTTGGAAAGTGGTTCAAGTGCCAGAGCATACAGTTGTAATGGACAATACCACCTCAGTCGATGGTCAAGGATCTATAAAAGTTACTTCTTACATTAAACAGGAAGAGACTTGGGAGGGCGGTGTGGAATGCAAGTGGAGTGACGTAAAGGACCTTTCTAAATATGATTTCATTAGCTTTTGGATCAGATTCGAATCGATGAATTATATTAACAGGGTTTATTTCGTAGTAGCGGACGTACATGGGGATTACAAAAAATGGGAGATAACTGATCAGGTTACCAATGCTTGGACCAGAATAGTAATACCCCTAAATTCTTCTGCGCTTTCGCAAAGTTCTGACGATCTGGATGTCTCGTCTATAAACGCTGTTAGAATAACCATTGAAAAAAAGTGGGGCCCCATGGAGCCAACCACATGGTGGATAAATGGCGTACAAGCGGTGCCAGCGAAGGTTACCGAACAAATGCACATTTCAAAATCAGAGACATTCGGAGATCTTGTGTTTTTTCAAGTTGAAGATGACTTCTTTTTACCCCTTATACATGCTACAAATCAATATGTTTTTACTTACGATATAATAACGATGTTTAATAATTTTGCAACTAGTTCTGTTGATCCAAGAAATACAACAATATTCTTTCTTTCCCAACTATCCGCAAAAAACCTTCAATTTATAAATAATACCCAATTAGCAGAAAAAGTTCCAAAGTTAAGTTTTGACAAGATCGACCCAACTAGCTACAGGGTCTCCGTTGAAAATGCAACAGGGCCATTCTTTTTAGTATTTTCTTCGACCTTTGACAAAAATTGGGTCGCATATGTCGATGGTTGGCAAACGCCTGCTGAATATCATTTTATGGCTAACGGCTATGCCAATGCTTGGTACATTAACAAAACTGGCTCCTACACTATCACCTTGGAATTCTGGTCCCAAAAACTCGTCTACATAGGCGCAACAATATCCATAACAACAATTATCATATGCGTACTATTCATTAGCAAAAACAAAATAATAACCATATACAAACGATACCTGCGGAAAAACGAAAATCAAATTAGCCAAACTTCACACCAAACTAATAAAAAGAACACTCACGTGTTCGGGTGGCACTTTTCCAGAAAAAGAAAAAACTCGATGGACGAGCTTCCAAGTCAATGAAAAAAGAGAACAGCCCATCTTAACATTTGTATTTTTAGTCGAGTAGTTTAGGGCTAATTTTTATCGAAACTGCTTTCTTGCTTCCACTACGATCGGCTTATAACCAATCAATCGATATTAGCCAAATTATACAATACTAAAAATGAAGTAGTACTTTACTCACCTGCATTTCTCATTGAGATTAAGGTTATTGTTCCAAATGGCGTATCTATAGTAACCACAACCTGGAACGAACGCGCAAACATCGAAAAACTATTTCCCACCATAAGAAACGTGCTTCAACAGGTTCAGCACGAAATCATAGTTGTTGATGACAGTTCTCCCGATGGAACCTTTCAAGTTGCCAATCGCTTGGCAGATGTAACTATAACAAAGGTGAGAGAGGGCCAAAGTAAAGGGTTACTCTATGGAATGCGACTAGCCAAGTACCCAATAATAATCACAATAGGCGCAGATTTAGAAAACAACCCCGAACATATACCCAAATTAACACAGCAAATCGCCGAATTCGATATAGTTGTGGCCTCGCGCTCAAAGTTGCCCAGAATCTCCGAAAAAATGGCCTCAAAAACACTGGGCACATTGCTAGGTGTAAATGATATATTCTCAAACTTCAGAGCCTACAAGAAAGAGGTAATTTCACAATTCAATTTAAGGGGTAGCGAAACATTCGGCGCTGAACTCCTCGTCATAGCATGATCTAGGTCCAATAGGGTTAACTTTTCCCCAGTAGCTTTCAGGCGTGGGCACAACTTCCGCGTCACCATAAACCTCGGAAGTCGAAGTAAACAGCAACGTTGCATCATTTTTTCTAGCTAATTCTGCCATTCTCTCTGTGCCGAAAGCGCTGGTTTGCAAAGTTGCAATCGGGAGCTATATACTCGTCAGGAGACGTATGCCCCGCCATATGCAAAATAACATCAAACTTCTCTTGGCTCTTAAACTCGTAAACATCAGCCTTTATCAGCTTAAACTTCGGGTTCTCCATCAGATGGTCAATATTTTTCACTCTTCCAGTAGACAAATCATCTACCGCTGTAACTTCAGCGCCAAAACCAACCAAAACATCGCAAAGCCAACTGCCAATAAAGCCTGCCCCACCAGTCACCAACACCTTCTTTCCCGCAAAAAAATCACCTTTAACGTTGCTTTTTATGTTTTCGATTTCCTCAAGAATTATTTTATCAATCATGTCGTTGACCTATAAGCAATTTTGCAAAAGGGCAGTTCGACAGCTTGAGTTTTTAGCATGCGCTTTAACCTTTAACCCGAGAAGGCTTTTTCCAAGAAGATTTGTCTGATGAAAAAACTTCCAAAAAACGGTAATTACCAAACAATGGCATCCCTAAAGGAGACGTGTGCCTTCAAAAGCTGATTAGAAACCCTAATGTATAAATAGAAAATAGTACTGTTTCATTGAGGGTGGACGAAAATGAGATGGAAGGTCATTGCGTCTTTTTTTTGATATTGTCGCTTTTTATGCATATGGTCATCATCTTTGCTTCAACCACGAATGGACTATTTCAAATCGACAATTACTATAAAGCTGCCCTTCCAGGCGAATCGGTGCATTTCGATATGACCCTTGTTAATAATGAAGTCAATAGAGAAACTTTTCTTATTCATCATGTATGGGAGAACTCTGTTTGGTGGCTTCCGATGGATTTAGTGGGTAATCAGGTTTATGATTATTCATCGTTTAGAAATCATGGAACCGTTTACGGTGCATCGTTGACAGATGGCTACCTTGGAAATGCCTTGAGCTTTGACGGAGTAAATAATACTGTAGAATCAGCTACAAAATATAGTTATGATACTTCTCTTGAGAGCTATACTATTATGGCTTGGATAAAACTGCGCAGCACAAAAGACTATTTGTGGAATGGCATTGCTGGCTTAGGCATGGAAAACGTGGGTTTGATGATTGACTGCAAAGATGGTAACATAATTGGAGCGTGGGCAAGCGGTAACCAAGGCGCTCAAGTTACAGTTGGAAATTTAATCGGTGAATGGCATTTTGTTGCAGCGGTTTTTACTAAAAGCGACACATTTGTTCCAGCTAAAATGTATTTCGATGGACAGTATGTTGGAGAAAGTATTACCGACAGAAACACGCCAGCTTCGGGGACGGATACATTAGCAATTTCTAAAAGTTATGGCGGTTATAATACTTGTTTTGACGGTTTAGTTGATGAGGTTCGTATTTTCAATCGTGCACTTACAGCAGAGGAAATCGGGTGGCTCTATAACAATAGTTGGAGTGAAAGCTTGAGCAAGTATAATGTTGAGCTAGGACCGAGAGAGAGTACACAGGTGACTTTCAGCGTCAAAGTACCTGAAGATGCAAGAGCGGGGCATGTCCAAAATTTTCTGCTGACCGCTTTTCCAACATCTAACCCTGAATCTATAGATACCCAAACTGTAACGGTGGAAGTACTCCCCAAGTACGGTGTAGAAGTATCCTTAGACGAAAATGAGAAAAAGGGTAAGCCGGGAGAAA
>CAYGYP010000097.1:0-6739 GCA_964354115.1 uncultured Candidatus Bathyarchaeia archaeon
CGCGCCCGAGTTCGTGCGAGTAGATTATCTCATCGCAGACGTTGGTATGGAATACTAATATTCATATATTAGTAAAAGTAGTGGGGGGGGAGTCTCAAACTTTCATTTGAACTATTTGAAAATTATAGAATATTTACTGACGAAGTCGCGCGTGGTTACCTTGAGCTAACAGATCATTGATATATTTATATATTTGTATATAACAATATGAATTATGCCATCAGAAGTGCTGAAGGCAATATCAGACCCTACCAGGATCAGGATAGTGCAGTCACTCAAAGACAAAGAGATCTGCGCATGCGAGTTCGTAGGCATAACCGGAAGAGCCCAGCCAACGGTGTCCCAGCAACTCAAGATACTGGAGAACGCGGGGGTCCTAAAGTCGCGGCGAGATGGAAAGAGGATTCTCTACAGCCTCACAGACGAGAGAGTGAACGAAATAATCGACATCGCACGACAAATCGAGAATCAACGAAGGTGAATTAAACGGATTATAGCATCCTATACACTTTATTACAGTCAGGAATCAGCACGCTTTTGGACTACCTCTCAGCTCATGTCCTCCTATGCCTAGTTCCCGCCTTTTTCATCTCAGGCGCATTCAATGCCCTGATTCCTAGCGCAACGATATACAAGTACATGGGAGAAAGCATTAACAGAACAAAGAAGGCCATCGCCTATACTTTTGCGGCTATGAGCGGGCTGGTCATAGAGGTCTGCTCGTGTACAATACTCCCACTCTTCGCGGGGATCTGGAAGAAGGGTGCAGGATTCGGGCCTGCGATAACCTTCCTGTTCGCTGGACCGGGAATAACCCTGCTCTCAACACCACTTGAGGCATCGATACTAGGCATCCAGTTCGCAGTCGTAAAACTGGTGCTGTCAATCGTAATGGCAATAGCAATAGGCGTATTCATGGAGATGCTCTTTAAGGACGAACCGAACTCTGGTATGAAACCTGGGCTGTCAATTGGCGAGGCTTTGCAGACGAAGAGAAAGGGATACCAACCGATACTATTCTTCTCGGCGCTCATACTCGTGATGGTCGCAGGAACAGCACCGATCGACTTGGGCCTAAAATACGTATTTGTAGCCGCCCTTTCGTTGCTAACCGCCGCATTCGCCATAAGGTTCTATGAACGTGGCGAGATCAAGGCGTGGCTTGCTGAAACGCTGAACTTCACGAAGATGATATTCCCGATACTGCTGCTCGGCGTTTTCGTTTCTGGGATACTGAAGCCATTAATTCCGCAGGAACTGATCGCTGGTCTCGCAGGGCAGAACACGTTCATAGCGAATTTGGCAGCGGCTTTGTTCGGTACCATAGCCTACTTCCCCACTCTCGTTGAGGTGCCGGTAGCGAAGATGTTCCTCGACCTTGGAATGCATCAGGGTCCTTTGATGACGTACCTACTGGTTGATCCCGTTGTCTCGTTACAGACGTTACTTGTAGTGAATACAATAATCGGTCCAAAGAAGATTATGGCGTACGCGTTCCTGCTGTTTGCCTTTGGCATGTTGGGTGGATACTCGTATGGTTTGCTTGTTGGATGAAGGTGAAGATTGTGAAGATTGAGATACTTGGTTCCGGTTGCCCCAAGTGTATGAAGCTTGAGGAGATGACGCGCAAAGCTGTTGAGAGGCTTGGGGTGAAGGCTGAGATTGGTCACGTGCGTGACGTTGACAAGATACTTGAGTATGGGGTGATGATGACTCCCGCTCTGGTGGTTGACGGGGTCGTCAAAATGTCGGGAAAACTCCCCTCCGAGAAGGAGTTGGAAAATATGATTCAATCAAAATAAGCTAAAATTTGAGCATACATGACATTAACTACATGAGGGTGAATTGTCAGATTGTCCAATAAGGGTAAGGTGCTTTTTCTCTGTACTCATAATTCTGCACGGTCACAGATGGCTGAGGGTTTACTTAGACATCTCTATGGAGATCGGTATGAAGTATTCAGCGCAGGGGCAACTCCAAAAAGAGTTCACCCGCTAGCTGTCAAAGTCATGGCGGAGATCGGGATAGATATTTCGCGTCAGTCCTCTAAGTATATAGATGAGTTCAGGGGTAGAGACATCGATCTGGTTGTTACTGTCTGCCGAAGTACGCCGAAGCTTTCTTGTCCGTTTTGCTCCTCCCCAGGCACATTTGGGCGACCCACAGTAATCAAAGAGACTCTGCCAGATGCGAAGCGGTTCATAGAACATGGGTTTGATGACCCGTCTGATGTTGAGGGGACCGAGGAGGAGAAGGTTGAGGCTTTTAGGGGTATTAGAGACGAGATAAAGGCTTGGATCCTTGACTACTTTTCCAATTTAAAATTATAGATAATCCAATATGATATTAATTTTTAGATAAAAGTTGAGGGGATACGGATCCTTTATTCCTTCTTCTGATTCATGATGTGGAAACGTATCCCTACGAATAGGAACACGCCGGTGTACGCTGTTAAGATCAAGATGTTCACGAGTGGCCCGAAGAATGTCTCCCCACCCATAGCATACCTCGCCAATTCAATGGTGTGAGTCAAAGGTGAGAGCAGCGACCCAGCCTGCCCCCAAGAAGGTAACTCGCTGACAGGCGTGTAGACCCCGCTTATGAACAGTAGGGGAATGCGAACGAAGTTTAGAGGCATCATCACGTTGCCAGGGCTCTGACCGGGCATAGATGCGAACATTATGCCCATAGCGGAGAATCCTATAGTGGATAGGACCATGCAGATTATTAATGCTCCAATGTTGCTTATTTGAGACCCGAAGAAGATCATGCCCGTTAGGATTGGAATTACGGATATTCCTATTCCGAAGATGACTCCAGCTATGGTTTTGCCTACGAGTATGGCCAGTAGTGAAACAGGTGAGGTTAGGAACCTGTCAAAGGTCTGATTTGCTCGTTCGCTGGGGATAACGACGGGCCCTATGGATGATGAGGCGAAGAACAGTGTCTGAGCGATGAGGACTGGTATCTGTTGAGCGATTGGTACGTTTCTTCCTATGCTGAAGGAGAGGAAGAGGCTGAATGGGAAAAGGATCCCGAACATGATGGAGGGCGGACGAGTATAGTACGTGAGCATGTCCTTGAGGGCTATGGCCCACGCCACTCTCACCTCTCTCTCAATATGGCTTCCATGTTCTTCCATCACTGTCTCCCCCTACCCTGACCCATTCCTTGTCCCATCCCCTTACCTCTATCTTGACCCATTTTCACCGCGCCACCGCTTTCAGTTGCGGGTCTTATTCCCGTTAATTTGACGAAAACATCCTCGAGACTTGGACCAACTGTGTTTATTGTTATAAGGCTAAGATTATCTGACTGAGCGTACCCCCAAACCGCTGCTAGAACGATAGATGGTTTACTCGTAAAAAGCCTGAACTTGTCTCCCTCCTTAACAACTTCACTAACTTCTGGTAGACCCTCGAGCTTTAGCGTAGCATCGGGTGGAGTGGTTTCGAATGCAATCTCAACTGATTGAAGACTTTCCACCGTCCTCTTGAGCTTCTCAGGAGTGTCAATCGCCGCAATTCTGCCTTGATTGATTATTGCCACTCGGTCACACATCTGACTAGCTTCTTCGATGTTGTGGGTTGTCAGAAAAATCGTGAGTTCCTCCTGGTTTAACTTACGAATCAGGTCACGTATTATGAGGACGCTCTGCACATCCAGACCAGAGGTGGGCTCGTCTAGGAAGATGATTCTAGCCTTATTCATCAGTGCCATGGCGATGCAAATGCGCCTCTTCATGCCTCTGGAGAATCCCTGAACCTTCTCCCCGCGTCTCTCGTATAGTCCGAACAGCTTCAGGAGTTCCTCGGCGCGGCTTTCCCTGAAGTCTCTGGGCATGTCGTAGAGTTTTCCAGTGAAGATGAGGTTGTCCCAGGCAGAGAGCTCGTTGTATACGTTGCTTATGTCTGGGACTATTCCCATCTGCTCCTTCGCCTCAATGGTTTGTCTCTGAATGTCATAGCCCATTATCTTTGCAGTGCCCTCCACTGGAGTCGATATTCCCGTAAGCATCCGTATTGTGGTTGTTTTCCCAGCGCCGTTGGGACCCAAGAACCCAAATATTTCCTTATGATTCACTGTGAAATTAATGTGATCCACCGCCACCAAGTCTCCGTACCTCTTCGTGAGGTTTGACACTTGAATCGCGTATTCTGATTGCACTCTTAATCAACTCTCAATGACTATCCACACGTGTTGGCGTCCATTTTTTATTTAGTTGGACCTTCGGAATCGGGGCTGAGCAGGTCAATTTTGATCTCCCTAGTTTTGAGCTTCCAAAGCTTCTCGGGAGCGCCGCCACCCTCTTCCCTGTATCCTGACTGTTCTATAATCCCCGTTTTTTCAAGTTCCGAGAGGTGGTAGTAGATGCTTGACTTGGCGAGGGTCTCACCCATTTTGACTAACTCTTCAAGTATTTCGCCCGTACTCTTTTCTTCTTCCCCGATTACTCTGATTATATTCCATCGGGTCATGCAGTGGAGGGCTCTGAAGTACTTCTGGAACTTCATTACTTCGCCAAGTTTACAGCAACCTGAGTCATCGCAACACATTCTAAATCCCTAGTAATATTATCAAAAACTTTATAATATTAGCAGAGATATAAGGTTATTGTGGAGGTAATTGGATGAGTCATAAAAATGAGTGTCAAGGGTGTGAGCATTCTAAGAATCTTCATGGATGCGCCTCAAAGCATGTGGAACATGCACGAAAGTTGATTTCAGAAGGTCAATATGAGGAAGCGGATAAGCAGTTGCACAGCCTAGAGAAACATCTTAAAGAATAGTAAAAATGGGTGAAGAATGCACATGATTTACAATAATATTAGATGCGAGGCAATTACTGTCAATACAGATTCCGGTACATGTCCAGGCGTTGCTAAGACCGAACAAGGTGAGGTGTTTATTTTAAGTGGAAGAACACCGGATTCAAAGGGAATATGCTTTCAGGCACTGAGTGCATTAAGCCCTATGAAACTAGCGATGTCGTTAACTGACAAAATGGATTGGGAAACAAAGGATTATTTTGATGTTGTGTGCCCACACGGGTTTGTCACATACAGACTTTCTCGGTTAAAATGACTTTTTTATCAGTAAAAAGGAACAATTCTCCTGGAGAATATATGTCTTATAACATTAAAATATAGTTAAAAGTAGCGGATGTAGTGGGTTACTTCCGTTTGAACTATCAGTTACGTGCGCGCGTCTTTTCCATTTTCGCGAGTAACAAGGGAATTATTTAGACTTGTAAAGAAGAATCAGGATGAAGCTGATGCCAAGCAGCGCCGTGGAAAATGTAAACACAGCCTGTACGCCCAAACCCTCCATAAGCCAAGAAACACCCATCAGAGACGCGACGCTGAACAGGTTCGACACAATCATCGAAGTGCTGTAGCCGATACTTCTAACTTCCAACGGACTCACATCAGCGATCAACATGTTCGTTAAAGGCATCGACGCAGAGTACAAGCTCCTCCAAACCATGTACAGTACAGCAACCAGTAACAGTGTAGTTCCTAAGGGTATTAGCAACACTGAAAGCACCATGCCAGCTATCACCAATAGATAAGAGGTTCTCCTCCTCAGTTTATCACCCAATACTCCCCCACCAAGGGTCGCGACAAGGCCGACAAGTGAAGCTGCTCCGAAGACGATGCTAGCAACTCCCAACTCCACCCCCCAAACAGATGTGAGAAAGGTCGTGGTGTAAGTGGAGACGCACGTGAATACAGCGTCGGTCAACGAGCCAGCAATAACGATGATCACGAAGCCGGAGGTCAATAGCCTAGTGAAGCTCGACCAGTTCATTTTCCGAGCTGGACCAGTGTCACGCCTCCGCATGAAGCGGTAAGAGTAAATGGCTAAGGCTGTGATGAAAGGGACCCAAATGTAGAAGGCTGCTCTCCAGCCCAGGAATGGGAGCATAACACCGAGCAGTATCGGCCCCACAGCGTATCCTAGGCTGCCGCAGGCGTTCTGGATGCCCATCGCGAGGCTCTTCTTCTCCCCGGGTAGCTCACTGGTCGCCCTAAGCGCTGGCGGGTGATATAATGTCGAGCCAAGGGCTATGAGGATGAAGGCGGTGAGGAGAATCAAGTAGTCTTCCGCGCTGGGGACGGTTACTGCACCTAAAGCAGTGAGGATGAAGGCGAGGGCTAGGATATCTGCCCCTCTTCGATCTGCTGCTACCCCAGCCGGGAGGTAAAAGATAGTTTGGACTATGAGGGGGATGGAGACTAGAAACCCCGCCTCCGTCAGAGATATTCCGAACTCCAACATTAAGATGGGGATAATGGCTGGGAGGAGCTGACTAACCACGTGGATTAAAAAATGTGTTGAGCCTAGGAAGATTAGGGTGGATCTATTTTCTTTTTCCATTTCTTTTCGCCTGCTGACTTTTAGGGCTCCCCCGGATCCGTGAGCCTATGCCCCTAAGGCTCCTCCGCTTTGTGGGGTTTGTCAGCAAGCCCGAATACTCGTGCCCCTTCGATAAGTTGGTTTACATGTTTTAGTAATAAGAGTATCTGTTCAAAGACTTGGCTAACAATGGCTCGCGAGAGAGCAGTTAATTGTAGATCCTCGGAGATTTTTTCAGTCAATATTTGAGAAACTAATTTCTTGAGATTATGCGTGCATATTCTTCCTTTGTGCCACATTGTTTACTTATAAAATACACCTGATAATATTTAATTTTAGTTAAAAGTAGCGGGGGGTAGTAACAAACTGGTGTTTGAACT
>CAYGYP010000098.1:0-3217 GCA_964354115.1 uncultured Candidatus Bathyarchaeia archaeon
ACTTTTAAAATGAAAATGCCTTAAAAACGGTGCAGTTTTAATTTGCAAATGACAATAGGGAAATTAGGTATTGACAAAAAGATCGTTTTTTGAAATATTTAGAAAGATTTTTAGAATCATTGGGAAAGGAGAGTAAGATTATGAAAAAGATCATTTTTCTATCGGTGTGGATGCTCGTTTTTGCATTAATAACCCATGTTTCTGCAAAAGAACCCATCATTCTGGGTGTTCCAACCTCTTTGAAACTCATTGAAGGAGCAGAGGGCAATAAAGCTGCGATTCTGGCCATGGAGGAAATCAATGCAAGGGGAGGGGTAAAGATCGGAAAGGAGAAAAGGCTCCTTAAGATTGAATCCCTTGATATCAGAGATGGGGAACCTGGTGTTCCTACCTCCGAAGCCTTGCTCGGAATTGAAAAACTGATTCTGGACAAGAAAATCTACGCCGTCGTGTTAGGGAATTTTAGGTCTGAAGCCCTCCTTGCTGCGATGGATATCTACTCAAAATATAAGATCATAAACATCAACTCCACAGCAATGACCCCACTGTTCCAGCGGAAGATCTTGGGAGAGCCAGAGAAGTATAAATATTCCTTCAGAAATTGCCTTGATTCCCCTTCCCTCGTTGGCTACATCAGTGGTCTTATGAAGGAGATCAATAAGGATTTTGGTTTTAACAAAACCTTCATCATCACCCAAGATGTGCTCTGGGCAACGGCAACAGGTGGCCTAATGGATAAATGGTTCAAGGATAACGGATGGACGGTCTTCGGTTTTGAGAAATATCCAACAGGAGCTTCGGATTTCTCCTCAGGGCTGATGAAGGTGAGATCCGGAGGAGCTCAAGTGATTCTTGCAGTATTTGATATGCCCACCAGTGGAGTTCTCGTGAAGCAGTGGCAGGGGATGAAAATCCCTGCCATGATGAGCGGTTTTATCTCTCCTCTGGCCGGTTCAAAGGCATGGCAGACCTTCGAGGGTGAAATCGAAGGAGCGATAAACGTGATGTTCGAGATAGGTCATATTCCTGTGAAGGCCTATTCACCTTCTATGAAATTTTATGATGGATATAAAAAGAGATGGAAAGAAGAGCTTCAATCTGGGCATGCTGTTTCACCAGCTTATGATGCGGTCTATATCCTTGCCAATGCCATCGAAAGGGCTGGGACATTGGATGTGGATCATGTGGTAAAAGCGATTGAAGCAACGGATATGGCTGGTGCCGTAGGAAAGATCAAATTTGATAAAGGTCATCAGTTGATCTTTGGAAGTGACCCGATCAATACTGCCCTCAGTGCTGCTGTCCAATGGAGAAAGGGCCAAAGGATTATCGTCTATCCTGAATCCATTTCGGATTCAAAGATTGAAAAGCCTTCCTGGCTGAAGTAAAAAGCAGAGAGCTTATTCGATCGCTTATGGAGAAGTCTATTGGTAGGGAAATATTGGGGGGGTAATTCTTTACCCCCCAATTCTTATTTAGGGAAATAAATCTTTTTTGAGTCTTTCACCAATATAGAGATATGCTCATCTATTGCCTTATCAACAGTGCCATCCTTGCCCTGATGGCTCTTGGATTCAACCTTACCTTCGGGATCAGCGGTGTCGCAAACTTCAGTTATGGCGCGATCTATGTCGTCGCCGGATTTCTTACCTGGACCCTCCTCAGGATCCTTCATTTTCCTTATATCCTCTCTGCCATCATTACGATTGGCGTCATCGGAATCTCCGGAGTCTATATTTATCGGTTTATCTTGAAGCGAATCAGAGGGCTAGTCATCTCCGAAGTGATTGCGACCTTTGGAATAGGGCTGGTTATCCTTGAGTTGCTGAGGTTCATCGGATTTATCGGTTTCAAATACTCATTACCCCCATTTATCAAGGGTTCGATCGAAATTTTAGGTGGTTATGTGGATGTTCAGAGGCTTTTGATCATCGCCTTTGGGATTTTGCTTATTGCCGCTCTCTATTTCTTTACTCACCATACCAAGATTGGACTTTCGTTTCGTGGGATTGCGCAAGAGGAGCATACCTCTCTTTCACTTGGAATCAATCCCGACCGTATCGCCAGTTACAGTATGGGCCTTGGTTCAGCCCTGGGTGCCTTTTCTGCGATAACCATCCTTCCCCTCGGAACGATTACCGTGGACGGGGGTTACGATGTGTTGATCAATGCCCTCTCCGTCTGTATCGTGGGAGGGCTTGGAAGCACCTTTGGAGTAATTATCGCAAGCTTGATCATCGGGTTTGCTCAGACCTTAACGGCCATGTATATCTCTCCCCACTGGGTAATGATTGTAAGTCTTCTCGCAATCCTTCTCATCCTTGCAATCAAACCGTCTGGACTGCTTGGCCATCAAAAGGAATTGGAGGAGAGGGTTTGAAAGAAGGTCTCCGTAAAGAGCGTATCGATCGGGGAGTCAAGGCAAGGTCAGATGATATCTATGCTTTGCTTTCCTACCGGGAGATGCTGTATCTTTTATTGCCCCGCGTCTTTCCTGTCTTAGGCATTGCCATTGCTTCTTATTTTCTTCCCCTCTATTGGAAGAAGGTTGTTATCAGCACCTGTATCTTTGCGATGCTTTCTGTTTCCTGGGATTTCCTATCAAGCTGTGGATTATTATCCTTAGGTCAGGCCCTCTTTTTTGGGATCGGTTCTTATATTGCAGGAAGCCTCAATCATTATTTTAAAGTTCCTTTTTATCTCACGATCCCTATTGCTACCTTGTTTGGCGGTCTTTTCTCCACCCTTGTTCTCCTTCCCGTGATCAGGCTCAGAGGAATCTATTTCGCAATGGTGACACTTATCCTTCCTCTTATGTTGATGAGAATTGTTGAGGCTACAAAGATCCTCGGAGGGACCGAAGGGCTTACTGCTCTCAGCCCTCTTCCAAACATATGGGTAGAGCTCCTCCTTTGCATGAGTGGAGTATGGTTTGCCCTTTTTTCTATTCGGAGGTTTATCAATTCCGATTACGGACTGATCTTTGTGAGCATCCGGGATAACGACAGGGCGACCATGGCTTCGGGGATTAATATATATGCTTTTAAGGGGCAGGCGCTATTTATTGGAAGCAGTATTTGCGCCTTTTGTGGAGCCTTTATAACCCATTGCTATCAATTCACAGGTATGCCCGTTTTTGCGCTGGAATATTCGATTCTTCCCATTGCTGCCAGTGCTATCGGGGGGATTGGAACCCTTGCAGGTCCTTTGTTGGGAG
>CAYGYP010000098.1:3227-6716 GCA_964354115.1 uncultured Candidatus Bathyarchaeia archaeon
TCTGGTTCCTCTTTCTGAGATTTTGAGGGAATTTGGAACCTTACGAATTGTTTTTTACGGAGCTATCCTTGTCATATGCGTTGTCGCTTTACCAGAAGGTATCTTCCATTACCTCTCACGGAAATACACACAGATCGAGAGATGGGTGAGGGTTGAATAGATGGCTATCCTTGAACTCCGCGGTATTACGAAGAGTTTTGGGGGAATCAAAGCCGCCGATGATGTCAGCATTGAGGTAAAGGAGAACACCCTTCTTGGAATTATCGGGCCAAACGGTTCGGGCAAGACAACCCTTGTCAATGTCATCACAGGGTTTATTGCCCCAGATAAGGGGAATGTGATTTTCAAAGGGAAGGAGACAACCGGTTCCCCTCCTTACCGGATTGCCAATATGGGAATCGGTCGAAGTTTTCAGATGGTTAAACCCTTTTTCCACCTTCCAGCCTTCAAAAACCTTGTGATTCCACTTTCATCAAAGAGAGTGAGATCGCAAGCGGGTGGTGGGTATGGAGACAAGGATGCAATTGCTCTCGATGTCCTAGAAGAAGTTGGGTTCGAGAGAGATTCCTCCGTACCCTATAAGACGGCCAATGTTCTTCCCCATGGTTATCTGAAGAGGCTGGAGCTGGGAAGGTTGATTGCCTTAAAGAGCGACCTTTTTATCCTTGACGAACTCTTTTCAGGCCTTTCGATCGCAGAGGTGATGAGCGTCATTCCCATCATTGAGAAAATTCTCAAAGAGGGTAAAACGGTCATCATGGTGGAACACCGGTTGAGAGAGCTTTTCCGGATTGCAGACAAAATAGTCGTTTTGAATTTTGGAAAGAAGATCAAAGAAGGATTACCTAAAGAGGTTATGGAAGATGAAGAAGTGAAAAGGGCGTATCTTGGCGTGGAGGTTTAATTTGTTAAAGGTCGATAAGTTGTTAGTATTTTATGAAAATGCTCTTGCGATCAACAACCTCTCCATCCATGTAAATGAGAGAGAGATCGTAGGTGTCATCGGCTCCAATAGTGCAGGAAAGACCACGCTGATGAATACCATTTCAGGATTATTAGCCGATACAAAGATTAAAGAGGAGAGAAGAGGAGGGGAGAGGATTACCATTCTGGGCCGTCTCCATTTTCTTAATGAGGATATTACAGAGACCTGGGCTGATGATCGAGTCAAACTGGGAATTGTCCTCTGCCGGGAGAGACATCCGGTCTTCATTGAGAGCGATGTGGAAGAAAATCTTAAAATCGCCTCTTACCTTTCTCCGAAAAAAGAGTCAAGGGAGATAATGGATTTCGTGTATCAAGTCTTCCCCGCTCTGGTTCCATTAAAGAGAAGGAGGGGAGGGTTTTTAAGCGGTGGCGAGCAGCAGATGCTTGCCATTGGTATGACCCTGATGGTCAGGCCAAAATTGTTGCTGCTCGATGAACCGCTGTTAGGTTTAAGCCCGGCCATTCAGGTGAAGCTGATCGAGGCCATCGTCAAGATTCGAAATGAGGGTGGGGTGACCATTCTCCTCTGCGAGCAATTTGCAAGGCCCATCCTTCCCATCATTGACCGGGGATATGTCCTTGAAAACGGAATGCTCACCCTTCACGGGACGGGAAGCGAGCTCTATGATAATCCCGAAGTAAAAGCCGCGTATTTTGGCGTTTAGGATTTGGCCATGGGCATCTATCAATCTTTTTCTGAGATCGCAGGTCGGTATCGTGAGAAAACAGCCATCCTCTTTCTTGGAGAAAAGGTAACCTATGGAAGGTTGGTTGAACTGATTGAGCGATTTTCCAATGGTTTGATTTCTTTGGGGCTGGACGCAAGAGAACGTATCATCCTTTACCTTCCCAATAGTCCTCAATGGATCATCGCATGGCTCGCCATCCAGAGAATCGGGGCGGTCGCTTGTCCAATCACACCGATCTATACCTCTTATGATTTGAGATATATCAGTGAAGACTCTGAAGCAAAAACCATTATTTGTGCCGATACGAATTTTGGTTATGTTAAAGAGTTAAGAGAAGAGGGCCTTCTTAAAAACATCATTGTGACAAAGATGGGGGACCTTCTGCCTTTCTATAAAAGGCTCATAGGAAAGGCTTTTGATCGAATCCCTGAAGGAAAGTTCAAGAAGGAAAGCGGTATCATCGAATTTAAGGAGCTTCTGGGGGCAAGGAATGGGTCCAAGGAGGTCAAGACCGGAGACGACCAACCCCTCGAATTGTTATACACCGGTGGAACAATGAAACATCCTAAAGGTGTTCCCATTAACCACGCTTTTTTTCTGGAATCGGTAAAGAGTCAGCTGGAGGTCAGTTATCCCATTGTTCCTCCGCCTACCAATATTGTGCTACAAGGTGGGCCACTCTTTCACATTTTGGGACAAGTTTTTGGATTGGGTCCCATCTGTGTAACAGGGGATACAGTGGCCATCATGCCAAGGGTCAATATTGACGCTTTTCTCTATGCCATCCAACTCTATAAAATAAAAACCTTCTTTGGTGTTCCCGTTCTCTTCCGGATGATCCTCGAACATGACCGGCTCGATTTTTATGACCTCTCTTCTCTGGTCTACTGCTTCAGTGGTGGAGATGTCCTTCCTCTAGAGATCGCACGGAGATGGAAGGAGAAATTCGGAATCGAGATCTATCAGGGTTATGGAACCACAGAAACCTGTGGAGGGGTGACCCTCTGCCCGGTTCAGGAAGAGATCCCTGCTGGAACAGTTGGGCGGTTGCTCCGATCCAAGAAAGTGAAGATCGTTAATGAATCAACATTGGAAGAGGTAAAAGAGGGAGAAGCTGGAGAACTTCTTGTCCATTCACCTCATATGGTGGAGCAATATTGGAATAAAGAAGAGGAGACGAAAGAATCCTTTATCCAAATCAATGGATTGCTCTGGTATCGAACCGGTGATGTGCTCAAGGCGGATGAAAAGGGATTCTATTATTTTGTCGATCGAACAGCTGATACGATCAAACATAAAGGCTATCGCGTCTCGTCCTCCGAAATTGAAGCGACCCTCCAGGAACATCCTGCAGTTTTGGGAGCCTGTGTGGTCGGGGTTCCTGATGAGCATGTGGGAGAGAGAATCAAAGCCTTTGTCGTTTTAAAAGAGGATATCAAAGGGATCACAGGTTACGACCTGATTCACTGGTGTAGAGAAAAGCTGGCCTCGTATAAAATCCCTCACTACATCGAATTCAGAGATATGCTCCCCAAGTCAAAGGTTGGAAAGCTCTTAAGGCGCGAAATGCGAGCCGAAGAGCGAAAGCGATTCGAAAAAACAGAATAAATAGTTTGGAGTAATTAGTTCGGCGTCTTTTAGTCACATAGTCTCTTAGTCGTATAGTCAAGGACTAATAGACCATGGGACTAAGAGACTACGTGACGATCAACTCCGAACTCCTGCCTATGTTCGTTTTATTCCCTGTTAAGTATCCAAGGAGGGTAAATGGACGAGCGACTCAAAGAGGTTTTTCACAAAGTTTATGAGGGAG
>CAYGYP010000099.1:0-6702 GCA_964354115.1 uncultured Candidatus Bathyarchaeia archaeon
GGACAGTGGACTCACAGGATTTGGCGAGTAGTCAGAGAGCTCGGATGTGAAGCCAAGATTATCGCGAACACTACGCCAGTAGGCGAGATTGACGCTGACGCGTTGATATTGAGCGGTGGGGCTCCGCGCGTCGCATGGGAATCTCCGAAACTGGGAAACTGCATTGATTATTTTGAGCATTTCAAAGGCCCAATTCTCGGCGAGTGTGTTGGTATGCAGTTGATGGCTCTTCATTTCGGCGGAAAAGCAGGGCCGGCTGAACTTCCGGAATATGGCCTGTCAAGACTGAAAGTTGTTGCAGAGGACGAATTGTTCAAGGGATTGCCAAAAGAGTTTCTGGTTTGGGAGTCACATAATGACGAGGTGAAAGACGCCCCGAGCTTCATGATTCTTGCCACGTCTGACAACTGTAAGATACAGGCTGTGAAACACGTGAAGAAGCCTTTCTACGGGGTTCAGTTTCATCCAGAAGTGAACGACACAGAGCATGGAAGCCAAATCTTGGAGAATTTTGTCAATCTAGCGTCTGCAAGATGATGAGTAGGCGTGCGCGCACCTAGAATTGTCCTCTATTAGTCTTTTTATATCGAGTCTACCTTACCTTCTAGGCAAGCATTCATGGTAGCAAATATGGGGGTACATCGTTGGAGCCCATACCCACTATTCCGGTCATTCAGCAAGTGATGTCTGCTGGGATATATGGCTTAATAATCGGTACTGTGGTTGTCGTAGGCGCAGTTGCCCTGATGTTTCTGGCATTGTGGGGAAGCAAGAAGAAACGGTCTATTTGCTGAATTGATCCTGATCCTCGAAAAGTGAAGTTCCCTAGCGCGCACTATTCTTCAACTTGAGATGAGGCCCATCTATCCAGTGTTTTGCAGTACATGCCTATCCTTTGAGGATAGCAACTGTAATAACAGTTCCAGCAGCATTCAAAACATACGGCAGCTTTTTCCCATCTGCCACCTTTCTGAAGCTGTCTAAGAAAAACTATTGCTTTCTTAGGCTCATTGCAGTCTTTAGGCGCACTCATTGATGCTCTGGCAACAAAATGAGTCTTCTTCTTTTCAGTCTTCAGACGAACGCCATCTGCTTCGCTCAAAAGCTTCCACACACGCTCAAAGGAATTCTCCAGATCAACAAATCCGCCATGGGGCTCAATCTTGACCAACGAACACACCTTCAGCTTATCAAGCGTTTATTGGAACCAGAGCAACAGAGCTCCCGCGCGAGCTAGGATTTTATCATCGTAAGAAGCATCTTGAACTTCACCGTTGCCTTCAGACTGTGCGGTTGATTGGCTGGCATTATGATCATTTCCCCTGCCTTCAAATGATGCTTCTTGCCCGAGATGGTTATTTCTGCTTCGCCATCGATGATTTCAACGAGCGCATCGTACGGCGCGGTATGCTCGCTTAATCCTTGTCGTTCATCGAAGGCAAACAGCGTCACCGTTCCTGCCTTTTTGTCGATCAGTGTTCGGCTTACCACTGATGCTTCTTGATACTCAATCAGGTCGGCCAACTTGGCTGCTTTCGGTTCGGGCTTCTTGCTTTTTTCCATGTTAATCCTTCCCCACGATCAGTCAGGAGCGAAGCTAATCAGTTTTTCTTCTTTTCCGTCTTCGTGAAAATGCAGGGTTCATTCGGCGTGGGGCATTCCATGGCTGGATGATGCAAGCATTTTCTGTTCTTCAGCTTTTGCTTGTTTATCATGCTGGTCATGGGCACCTGAGTCGATTTCTTGAACTTAACGCTCGTTTTCCGATATTTAAGCGCGTCCGTTTAGAAAGGTAATTGGCTGTCTCCCCGAGTGAGGAGCACTGAGGAAAATGAGGTTGCTTTGAGAAACTCTTTTATGATGTGTCTGCAAACCCTTTAGGTATTCTGCAAGGGAAAGGGATCGGTATGTTTGTCGGGATGGATCATGTGGGCGTTGCCGTGAAGAGCTTGGATGACGCAATTCATGTTTATCGTGATGTTCTTGGCTTCAAGGTTGAAGGCGTTCACGTCTTAGCCGAGAGGAAGGTCAAAGTGGCTTTTATCTCCACAGGCGGCAAAACTCAGATTGAACTGTTGGAGCCGCTTAGCAGCGACAGCACGATTGCCAAGTTTCTCGAAAGCCATGGCGAGGGCATTCACCATTTTGCCGTCGAGGTCAAGGACATCGAAGGCGTTCTGGCTGAGCTCAAGCGAAACGGCGTCACGCTGATTGATGATAAGCCGAAGGCTGGCGCTGAAGGGAAGAAGATAGCCTTCGTTCATCCGAAAAGCACTAAGGGCGTGCTCTTAGAGCTTGTGATGAAATAGCCTCCCAGCGTGAACTATGTGATTCTCTATTCAAGATCGCACTCTATTTCAGAAGAGTGAGGACGGCCAAACAGTCATGCCATCAAAAATAAATGTGAGCAAGCTTCAGGAAGGCCTGCGGACCAAACGTTTGGGCAGAAACATCATCTTCAACCATACCGCAAGCTCGACGAACGATTGGGCAAAGGAACTGGCAGCTTTTCAAGCGGGTGAAGGAACGGTTACGATTGCTGGAACTCAGACTCGCGGTCGCGGGCGGCTGGGCAGAGAATGGGTTTCGCCGCTTGGCGGTCTGTGGTTTTCAATCATTCTCAGGCCTAACCTCAGACCCGCAGAAGCCAGCAAGCTTGTGTTTGTGGCAAGCTTAGCTGTGGCTGAGACTCTGCATGAATTGTATGACTTAACTGTGGAAACAAAGTGGCCTAATGACGTTATGATAAGTGGAAGAAAGGTCTGCGGGATACTTGCGGAGATGAACACGACGGGCGAAGAACCCAACTCTGTCATACTAGGCATTGGAACAAACGCAAATTTTGCAGTGGAGAATTTGCCAGAACCATTACGGGAAAATGCTACTTCTTTGAAGACTGAGCTTCGCAAAGATATAGATATAGAACAACTGTTCAGAATCCTGCTTGAGAAGCTGGAAAGCGCTTATGATTTGTTCATGAATCAGGGGTTTGGTCCAATTCTTGAAAGATGGAAGGAGTTTGCTAGCTTCTTGGGAAGCCAGGTGGAAGTGTCAAGTGGGACCGAAAAATGGGTGGGTCTCGCGTCGGATGTTGACAATAACGGTTCGCTGATTCTCAGGCTTGAAGATGGGACCACAAAACGCGTTTTTGCAGGAGATGTCTCTGTTCGATCCAAACAGAAAGGTGACAAGCGTGCACGTAAGGCGAAAATGAGAACTTTCACTATGCAATATGTCAAGGAGGTTCCACAGGCCACGCTTCGAAGAATATGGCAGAAAAGCTTTTCAAGCAAGCCATTTCCGAAAGTTCAAGCGTTCATTCTCAAGCCTGAACCGTTTCTTGAAACGTTAGATCTGCTCACGAAGACCTGGCACATTAAAGATGACCGAATTTCCGAGTACGGGTTCTGGGTTTCGAATTCCAAGGCGGCCGCTTTCGCTTTCTACGCTGATGGTGAAGAATGCTTCGTCATATTGGTGGGGGAAAACTCTCCTTTTCCGCTGGAAAAAGACCTGAAACACGAGTTGCGCCACGTTTTCAACGGAGATATGTCAGATAGCGCGCATGCTTGTTCCTAAAATGGTGAACCTGTCTTGGCCGGCATGTCTTCTTCTGGAGACTGCAACTGGTAGCAACGCCACGATCATGAATAGTGGCGTGACGAGGAATGATGGAAACTCTGGCACAACTTGATATGTGCAGTACAGTTCTGTTCCGTCTACGTGGTCGTTGGCGTTTATGTCGTAGCTCGGCTTCTACGCTTAAGCGTTATGGAAACCTGCTTGAGCGAAAAGTTAAAAGTCAAGTGGAGACGTTTAACTGCCTTCTAGGAGCGTGATGAGGCACAGATGTTTTCAGATTTTGGGAAATCAGCCTTGGAAGAAGCGGGAAAAAGAGGAGTCTCGTACGCTGATGTCAGAGGCAGCGAGATCCTGAATGAGTTCTTGACCGTGAAGAACGGTGAACCAGAGACTGTCAACCTTCTGCAGACGAAGGGGTTTGGCGTCCGAGTTATCGTAGATGGGGCATGGGGGTTCGCCGGTTCAGTTGTCATGGATAGAGAAGAAGTCATAGGCACTGTTGAAAAGGCAGTTGACATTGCAAAGGCAAGCGCCTTGATGAAGAAAAGGGAGGCAGTTCTGATCCCAGAAAAGGCTACGCAGGCCAAGTATTCAACACCCATCAGAAAAGATCCCTTCAAATGTCCCTTAGAGGAGAAGCTAGACGTGCTTGTTCAGACCAGCCGAGCTCTCAAGGAGCATTCGTCGCTGATAAAGGCTTCCTATGCCAACTATCACGGGTTCAGGGAGAACAAGCTTTTCATGAGCACTGAAGGAGCAGAGATAAGCCAGCAGATAACGTGGTGTGGCGGAGGCCTGACAGCCATTGCCGTCAAGAACGGGGAGATGCAGGCCAGGTCTTATCCATCCCCGTTCAGGGGGGACTTCGCCACGAGCGGTTATGAGTTCTTCGAGTCTTTGGCGCTCGTTGACCATGCGAAGAAAGTTGGAAAAGAGCTTTTGAGCCTGTTCGACGCGGAAAAGTCTCCTTCTGGAGAGATGGATCTTATCCTGACAGGCGATCAACTTGCGCTGCAAACGCACGAGAGCTGTGGGCATCCGACAGAGCTTGACCGTGCTCTTGGCACGGAAGCGGATTACGCTGGAACCAGCTTTCTTACGCCGGAAAAGCTTGGAAGCTTCCGGTATGGTTCAGAGAAGGTGGACATAGTGGCTGATGCCACGGTTCCCAGCGGACTCGGAACGTTCGGCTATGACGATGAAGGAACACCGGCGAAGAAGGTTTACCTGATTAAGGAAGGAGTGTTCGTGGGATACCAGAGTTCGCGCGAGACTGCGGCCGAGTTGAACCTTGGAGAGAGTAGCGGTGGAATGCGGGCTGACTCGCCTTTGGCCTTGCCGATCATACGTATGACGAACGTCAATCTGCTCCCGGGAGACTGGAAGGCTGAAGAAATAATTGAAGACACCAAGGATGGTCTTCTCATGATGACAAACCGCTCGTGGAGCATTGACGATAGACGTGTGAACTTCCAGTTCGGCACGGAGGTCGGCTGGAGAATAAGGGACGGAAGCAGGGAAAAAATGATCAAGAACCCAACCTACATGGGTGTAACCCCTCACTTTTGGGGTTCCTGCGACGCTGTGAGCGAGGACGACTGGGTGATGCATGGTACACCAAACTGCGGAAAAGGCGTGCCTGGACAGGTGATGTATGTTGGGCACGGGTGCGGAACCGCCAGGTTTCGCAAGGTCCATGTGGGACTAGTAAGGTAGTCGGGGTGGAACTATGGTCAAGGACAGGTTGTTGGAGATAGCTGAGAAAGCCGTTCAGTATTCCAGAAGCCAACATGTTGATCAGGCGCAGGCTTCGGTCTTTCTATCAGACACGGCGCTAACTCGGTTTGCAAACTCGCAGATACACCAAAACGTGGCTACAAAAAATGGCGGAGTGATGATTAAGGTCGTTTTGAAAAAGCGTGTCAGCAGTCTCCGCGTTAACTCGCTTGAAGAAGAGGATGTCAAGAAGGGCGTGATGCAAGCAGTCGAGATCGCCAAGGCTTCTCGGCCGAACGAGGCGTTCAAGAGCCTGCCAGAACCAGAGTCATGGAAGCCTTTAACGGGAGCATTCGATGAAGAAACTGCAAGTTGCACACCGAGATACAGGGCTGAAAAGGTCAAGGAAGCCGTTGAAACAGCGCACTCGAAATCGGCAATGGTGAAGGCCGTCGCTGGGTACTTCTCAACAGGATCAAATGCCTTTGCTGTGGCCAATTCTCTGGGCGTTTCAGCTTGGGCCAGAATGTCCTCCGCGAACATGAAGGTCACGGTGATTTCAGAATCCGGAGCTTCACAGGGTTTCGGGACCGCGGAAAAGTATTCGAGGCAGGTTGAGGATGTTCAACCATCCGTTCTGGCTGAAGACGCCTCGGAGAAGTCCGTGAAAGGAATAAACCCTATCAAGCTTTCCCCAGGCGAGTATGAAGTCGTCTTGTCGCCCATGGCCGTCGCCACCCTTCTGATGTACGTCGGCTTTGGGTTCTCAGCCACGGCGTATCAGGACGGCGAGTCCTTCGTCAAGTACTGCCTCAACCAGCGGGTTTTCGACGGCAAGCTCAGCATAAGGGACGACGCGAGAGATTCCCAAACGCTTGTTGCCTCGCCTGTTGACGGCGAAGGGGTTCCGAAGAAGGCGATGGACTTGGTAACTGAAGGCGTCGTTTCGGAGCGCAGCATCTGCTACAACTCGTTCGCGGCGGGAAAGGAGAACAAGAAGAGCACGGGGCACGCTCCGGTTCCGATGATTGCAGCTTACTTTGACAGACCCGGACCCTTCAACATGGTGGTGAATCCGGGAAGCTCAACTCCAGAGGAACAGATCGCCGAAACGAAGCATGGCATATTCGTCACAACAGTGCACTATGTGAACACGGTTGAACCGACAAAAGCCATCCTGACAGGGCTGACGAGAGACGGCACCTTTCTCATCGAAAAAGGCGAGATGTCCAAGCCTATAGTGAACATGCGGTTCACGGACAGCATGCTTTCAGCCATGAACGATATACCGATGATCGGCAAGCAGTTGGAGATGAACAGAGGGACAACCGTTCCCTCAGTGAAACTGAAGAAGTTGAGATTCGTAGGCCTCTCTACCTACTAATCCCCTAAATTTCATCTTTG
>CAYGYP010000100.1:0-6637 GCA_964354115.1 uncultured Candidatus Bathyarchaeia archaeon
GCGGCACCCCAGCTGGACCAAATCTGGGGCGGTCAGCCATCTAGAAGACCTCTCTACTTTCTCTTCTGACGGAAACCCTTTCGCCAATACTCACCATAGAACAAGACTATGAGCACTGAAATCCAAGCTGCAGCATTCTGGAAGAACAGGTACTTCCCAACGTCATCCAAGCTGCTCAATGGCCTAATCGCCATCCCAAGGCCGAGAACGAAATCTCTAAACCCAGGCGCTGCAGCCATAAGAGCACCATTGATTGAAGAGAAAACCGCGCCAATCGACGCTAAAGACGCTCCCACACCCTTGACAAAGCTAAGCAGCGAAGGATTATTCTCATAGATGCCCGCTACAGCCCGGTACAACAGCCTCGGATACGTAAACAGCGATATCATAAGCAGCAACGCTGAAAAGAGCAACAACACAATCAAGGCACTTCTGACATTCGCTCTAGCAAAACGTGATCTTCCCGCCGGAGTAGCCGGCCCCTTAGGCTTCGACGGTGCATACCCCTTCTTCCCTTTTGCACGCTTGCCGACATTCCCAAGCCTTGCTCTTTGCGCCTCGGCAGACCTGAAAACCACCTTTCTCCTCAGATAACCCCAACTTGCCACCAGCGCAAGCACAACCGAAATCGGAACCAGATGAAAAAGCACGCTTATCGCCAGCGTCACAGTTGAGCTAGTTCCCGGAAAAACGAAACTCCACTGCAACAAGGCCTGATCCTGAACACCCAAGCTTATCGCATACAGAACAACAAGGATCTCGGCCACGACGGCTATGATCAAAAACACGATGAGCGGCGCCCAGCCTTTTAGTGTCGTCCAACGCGCTGACCCGCGGCTCGAAGGATTCTCAGCAGACATCAAAGCCACCCTTAGCACTGGACCCTCATGTACCTACGTTACGCATGGATTATGGATGTTCCCATTAAAAAACGCATTGGTAAATACTACCCACAGTAATCGAGCCAGCATTTGCTTGACACAAACTGAGAAAGCCTAATTTCGGAACAGTTACAACGCGTGATGTATTTCAAAATCATCATGCACGTTTGGAAATGTTTAAAGGGACATGGGCGATAATTTTAACAACTTTGAATGCTATATGTGTTACAATTAATAAGCATCCAAACATACTTTGAAAAGAGCCAATCAGGGAAAAGGATGTCAAAAACTGGTAAGGTCGAACGCCTGGAACTCTACAAAGACCGCGATACGCAACTTCTGCTAGCTAAGTTCCTAAACGGCGAAATCAAGGAACTTGAACCTGTCTACAACCCAAAACAAGGCTACAGCTATCCGAAGGTTGAAGCCATCGTGGGCGACTCTTCACATGCAGAGGCTTTCCTGAACAAGCTCCACGAAACCCGAATACTTGAAAGAAGAATATATGACAAGATCCTCTATTGCCCAAAATGCGGCTCTGCAAGCATTTCTGTGCGCCATTGCTGCCCACACTGCAAGTCACTCGACATCAAAAAAAGCTGCTTAATTGAACACGTGAAATGTGGGTACATGGACGTGGAAGAAAACTTTCGCAAAGGTAGCAGGCTTGTATGCCCAAAATGCCATGAAGAATTAACTAGGATTGACGTTGACCACCGAAAGGCCGGCGTCTGGTGCACGTGCAAAGAGTGTAGCAAGAGCTTCGACGTTCCAATTGCTTCGTACTTCTGCAGAGACTGCAGGGGAAACTTCGATTTTGAAGAGATCATGATCAAGAACATTTATGCCTACAGCTTAAGAGAAGAAGCAAAGAACGAGGCTACCTCAGGCTGGGTTCTGATTGCCCCGATAAGGGAACTCCTCAAAAACGAGGGATTTGATGTTGAGAGCCCAGCCTTTCTCAAGGGCAAATCTGGCGCAAACCACATGTTCGACGTTGTGGCTCGCAAAGGAAGGGGCACACAAAAAGTGACAGTCATTGATCTCGCAACCTCCAGCGAAGGAATCATATCAGAACAACCTGTAATCGCATTATTCGCAAAAATATTCGATGTCTCGCCAGACGACGCCTACTTGATCGCAATGCCGAAAATAGCTGAAAATGGGAAGAAGATGGCCCAGCTTTACAAGATCCAAATCATAGAAGCAAAGAACGAAAGGGACGCAACGAAGACACTCAAAGAGAAAATGCTATATGGCAAAGAATAGCGGAACAAAACGCTTCAACCCCAGCGCTTCATGTAAACTGCCAAGTTACCTTTCTCAGTAACGACTTTAAGAAGGAAATCCTGAGCTGGAAGAGCCACGTCTGTTCGAACATACGTCGAGTTTTCTCCAGAATTCACGAATAAGTCTGCGTCATAATGCTTGTGATAGGTGGAGTTGACTATCCAGAGCGAGACAATATGCACGGTGGAAGGACCTTCGTTGCTAAACGTGAAATTCCCCGTTTGCACGTCAACTATTTCAATTTTCTCCTGCGCTCTCTCCCAGTCGAACTGGTTCATCTGATAACTCAAAAGCACCACGTTTGCCACTATGATCACTATCAGAATCAGACTCAGCATGACTACTATGACGTTGCTCACGCCGCGTTTATCACGTCGAAGGAGCCTTGTAATAGCCTCCAACATGAGTCCCCCTAGTCGTTACAATATCCACGTGATACAGGCCATTTGGAATCCAGCTTTCTGAGATGTTGAGCCATCGATGCTGTCCTTTTTCCAAATCGAAAGGTTTCGTGAAAATCTGAGAGCTTCGGTTAACGTACACGCTCGAAACGTGGACTGCAACCTTCCCAACATTACGAAGATAGACGCCAATGTAGCCTGTTGAACTGTCAAACCACAGATCCTCCACGACAATGCGTTCACTCATGGTCTCTCCCAGGTTGGTCGTTATAAGATAAGTAGCGCTAGTGGCGAGGGCCATGGCCGCCACAGCCACAACAGTGAGCAAGAGACTGCTTAGAACAGGTGTTATGGCCCGTCTGTTTAAGCGCAGTTTTCTCAGCTTTGTCATTTGCCTCACCACAAAAAGAGTCTCAGCGCAACATAGCCGCAGATCATTAAGGCTAAGCTATGCTTCAAACCCGCGTTTACCGTTCCCTCGCCCATTTTCCCCGCAACTAGCCCGCTGAAGAAGCCCTGGATTGACGTCATGTGAAAGAATATTCGCTGCATTTCAACTGATGACATCACACTGGTACCCAGTGTCGGCAGGCCTTCCACGCTTACGAAAAACGATCTGAAAAGCAGTATGATAGTAAATAAGAATACGAAGAAAGACACGTAGATTATTGCGACGTACGGTTTTGTTTGGGTTCGACGCTCATTGTCCAGCAGCAGTGTGGTCCTTATGAACTTACCCATAGGCTCAAAAACCTTCTCAACCTGCCCGCCTGAACGGCTTGCCTCAACTATCAAAGGCATTGTTCTCTGAACCAGAACCGTGTTGACACGCCCTGCAAAGGCCTTCAAAGCATCCTCAAAACTCATCCCCCAAGAAATTTGAGTAGTCATTTTCTTCAATTCAGGCGTAAGCGGACCATAGTCTCTCTTGGAAGCTTCCTCTACAGCTCGTGGGAGTGTCATGCCCGTCTCTTGCGCCTGCACCAAGCTTCTGAAAAGATCCGGCAAATGCTCATCTATGGCTTTCCGCCACCTAAAATCAACGTAGCTCAATATTGCCGAAGGAAAAACAGCAACCATCACGGCGAAAAAGACAGATTCGTCAAACGTCTTGGTCCCCCAGAACAACGAGCAAGCTGCAGCAATTGTGGCGACAGCTAGCGAAACAGACCCGATCAGCGTGATATTCCTGAATTTCTTCTCTATTTTCGGCATGTTTCCACTATCATCTGGGCGTCACAGCGTCCAAGATTATGAGGAATACTATGGAACCCAGGGGCAACCCAACGTACGTGATTAGGCTGAGCAGAAGATCTGGGCTTAGCAGTCCCAAGTTGCCTTGATTAAGCATAGCCATCACTGAAAGCATTATGACAATAAGCAGAGGCCCTGTCAAGAGCAAAGCAACGTAAAACTCTGACAAGAGTGACAAGGTGTCCGAGAACTTCTTGAGGCTTGTTCTCTTAAGTTTCATAAATTGTGCAGTTTTTTCACGAAGATACGAGGTTGAATTGCTTCCTGAATGTATTGCTGAGATGAACCCCTCGAGCGTTTCTCGCAAGTTTTTTGAGGGAGTCCTTTTCGATACCTTCTCCAAAGCCGAAATTATGTCCAATCCGAAAAGATTCACGTCTCTAACGACATCTTTGGCTTCACCAGAAATCGCTAGGGGGATGCTAAGACCTGCAATTGAATGGAAAATCTTCTCAGGTGAAACACCCGCGCCTGTCAGTATTGACATGTAGCCTGTTGTGAAAGGCATCTCATCTTCCAGCGCTCTTCTGAGTTTGTCGGCGCGGTAGATCGGATAGACATAGAACGCAATTATCGAGAACGCAGATGCAAAAAGGCCTGCCCCGAGCCCGAAAAGAAAGGAAGGCAAGAGCGGTGTGCCGAAAACAAACGCTAGAACGCATGGAACAAGCCCCAACAAGATTAGCGAAGCTAGGAAAGCGGCAAAAACTGCAAGGCTAACGTATGCTTTGAAGGTGATCTTGACGCCTGATTTCTGCAAATTCACGTCTAGGCCTCTGAAAATGGGCAGAACACTCTCTGTTCTTTCTCCAATCATCTGATATGCTACTGACTCTGACCTTTCAATTGCGCTCTGAGCCGGCCTTTCAGAGATCTCCGCTCTGACTTCCGGAAGCCTTGAAGATCGTGAAAGCCTTGTCACTAAGTATTTGTAGAGTTTTCGAATTTCTTCAATGGCTCTGTGGTTCTTCATTTCAGTCCAACTCGGGCCTTCTGGAAAACGCGCTGTGGGCCGGCGTAGTATTCGCGTATTATGTTTGCAACCTCAGCTTGATGTCGGATGCCATTTTCCACCATCCATTCTAAGATAATCTTTCTAGCGTACAATTCCCGTCTGACATCTTCCTCATTCAGATCCAGCTTCTTCACGTGCCTGTCCAAAATGGTGCTGTGGCCAGAAAAGACAAACCTATCGTCCTGCGGGTCCCATCGGAACACCTCTTCGGAAAGCAACTCCTTCGTTCTCGGATCAAGTTCCACCAGTTCTGTCGTTGTGCTTGCTCTTCGTGCCGGTTTTCCCGCAATCTCCGTTCTCGTCAAAACCATTATGACGTCTGCCATCGCTATGAGCGGTTTCGGAATGTTCATCGGTTCGGATTCAAGCCTGTTTATCACGGCTTCAACAGACTCAGCGTGTATCGTGCTCATTCCCAAGTGTCCAGTTGCCATTGCTTGAAAGAGCGCGTAAGTCTCTTCGCCACGGACTTCGCCCACAATAATGTAGTCTGGCCTCTGCCTCACTGCTGCTTTCAACAAGTCAAACATTGTTATTGAACCGCTTTTCCTCTCGTCATGCCCGAAGCCTGTTCTCACGACTGAAGGAATCCAATTTTCATGTGGAAGGTTAAGCTCCTGCGTGTCCTCTACGCTCACTATTTTCATTTCGGGCTTTATGAACATCGAAAGGCAGTTAAGCATGGTTGTCTTTCCAGCAGCCACGCCACCAGCAACAATCACTGAAGCTCTGTTTTCGATCACGAACCAAAGATAGGCGGCCATCTCTGAAGACAAGGTTTTGAAGGCAATCAGATCTGAAATTGTCAATGGATCAACCCTGAAACGCCTGATCGTAAACGTTGAGCCTCTTCTCGTAACTTCACTGCCATACGTCAACTGCACACGGCTGCCTTCGGGAAGGGACGCATCCACGATTGGAGAGGCTATGGAAATGTTCTTTCCAGCAAGGTAAGCTAAGCGAACTATAAAGGAGTCTAGTTCTTTCTCGTCTTTGAAAACTATGTTCGTGGGTAGTGATTCGTGAAGCCTGTGCCACACATATATTGGGATGTTTACTCCGTCGGCCGATATGTCCTCGATGAAATGATCTTTCATCAGTGGATCCATCTTTCCGTAACCGATGAAATCCCTCAGTATGTAGTAGATCAGCTTGTCAACAGCCTCAGATGGGACTTTTATGTGATATCTCTTGATTATTTGCCTTGACTTATCCCTAAGATACTTCTCCGCCTTTTCTCTGGTTTCAATCTCTTTGAGGTTTACGTCTACTTCTTCCATCAGGAGGTTCTTGATTTCATACAGTTGCTTTTCTTCATCTTTTTGAAGGGTTGGCTCTATGATCTCGTATCGCGTTTTTTGGGTTTCTGGCTCCTTAATAACCGCAGCGTACACGTACGGCTCCTGTATAGGGTAGACCTCTCTGAAAATGGCAGGTTTCCTACTCTCTTCTCCCACCACTATGGACAACCTTGTTTCAGCCTGCCCTAGGGCTCCTGCTACTTTCTGCTTAGATTTCTTGTTTGCCTGCATCGTTCTCCCTGATTTAGGGTGAGTTGTATATGCTCACCAATATAGTGTGTCGTTAGTCTTAATAAGCCATACGTACGATTAATCTTTAGCATCCTTTAATACGCGCGCGGCAGCACACCCTATATTGTGGAGACCCAGCTTGGAAGCCAAAGATGCAGAACGCGTTCAAAGACCAAAGCTTCCCAAGAAACGACTGCTCAGAAAATCCAGTAGAAGAAGGACAGATCCTACGCGAACTGGCAATGATGCTGAGACGTCCAAGCT
>CAYGYP010000101.1:0-6629 GCA_964354115.1 uncultured Candidatus Bathyarchaeia archaeon
CCTTCGGATTTGCGTAATAAATGATATGCGCAGACACGTGTTTAGGTGAACCGCACGCTCAGCTGTTTTCACGGTTTTGGGTTCGGTTTGTACAGAAAGAGTTTCGCGATCTCCAGCCAGACGGTAGTGAGAAGAGCGAAGGCAAAGATCAAGCCAAGCTGACTGGCCGCAAGTGTTGAAAGCCTGAGCTGGAAACCTACTGAAGGTACGCTGACTGCAACGAGCAGGAAAGAGAAGGCAAGAACTGCCCACAGGTCCATAACCTTGTTCGACAAAGGACCCAGAATGTAGAGCGGTTCCCTTTCTGAACGTGAGACAAAGGCAAGGATTATGTGGCCCATTATCCAAGCAGAGAAGGCGAAAGTCTGTGTTTCAACGTCTGAAAGGTTTTGCCAACGTGCATAGAAGTATGAAAGCATCACGGCTGCAAAAAGGCTTGCACCGGAGACCGCAATGTCGACGATCATTTTTGAATCAGGAAACTTCGCTTTCGGACTCCTTGGCTTTCGGCTGTAGATCGTTTTTTCAGCGGGCTCTGTGACAAACCCGGCGGAGGCGGCGAGATCCATGAAGAGTTCGAGGACGATAATCTGTATTGGAGCAAACGGTAAGGGTATGCCCAGAGCCAAGGGCAGAAGGAAGATCGAGATTAGCGCAGCTTTGATGGACAGATAATACTTCAATCCTTTTCTGAGGTTGTCAAAGAACGTGCGGCCTTCAAAGACCGCGTGTCCGATGGTTACAAAATTGTCATCGGTCAACACAACATCTGCCGCTTCTTTAGCTGCGTCGGTACCTTTTACGCCCATCGCAATGCCAACATCTGCGCCTTTGAGGGCCAGAGTGTCGTTTACGCCGTCGCCTGTGACAGCGACAACTTCGTTGTTTGCATGTAACGCGTTTACCAGTCGATACTTATTCTCGGGCGTCGTTCTCGCAAAAACGGAAACCTCCTCCACAACCTTCTGCAGCTCCTCGTCAGAAAGCTTGTCCAGCTCCGCGCCAGTCAACACCTTCTCTGAAGGGATGCTAACACTCTTCGCTACGTAGGCCGCAGTCTGCGGATGATCACCCGTGACCATGATCGTCCTGATCCCCGCCCTGTTGATGGCTTCTATTGTTTCCTTGACGCCTTGGCGCGGGGGATCCTCAATCGAGACCAGGCCGACGAAGTCCCAGTTTCCCTCCAATTCTGAGAAGGGCGAATCCGCTTCTTCAGCGGAGACTGCTTTTTCTGCAACGGCGATCACTCTTCTCCCTTTCGCTGTTTCTTCTTTGAGCTCTTCGTCAAGAGGTTCATTGCTGCCTTGTGAGCTTAGAATTTCCTCGGGCGCTCCAACAACCGAAAGCCAGAAGCCACCATTTCTTACACGCAAGACGGATCTGGTCCGTCTGTTGATCTCAAAACCGCGTTCGCGGAGAACGCTTCCGAAACTCGTTTTGACTCCGAGTTCGCGGGCTTTTTCCAGAAGTGCCTTGTCAGTTGGGGACAGTGACATTTCAGTCAAGGCAGCAGCAGCTGCACCGAGCGTTCGGGCCTCCTCTCTACGCGGATAAACCTGAGCAACCTGCATCTTGTTCTCAGTGATCGTCCCTGTCTTGTCAGTAACGATGACAGTTGCATCACCCAGAACTTCCGCAGCTTTAAGCTTCTTAACCAGAAAACCCTTCTGCGAGAGTCGGTAGGAGCCTATTCCCAGGATCATGGTAATTATGATGGGCAACTCTTCAGGGATGGCTGCAAAAGCAAGTGCAAGCCCCGTCAGGATCAGCTGGACAAGATTCTGCGATCCAAAGCGAAGGATGCCTATTAGCGGGATGATTACGCTGAAGAATATGGCGACATAAGCAAGAGTTTTCGAGAGTGCCTTCATGGCCAATTGTAACGGTGTTTTCGGAGGTTTGATCGTCTGAGCCATAGCAGAAATCTTGCCGAACCGGGTGTCCTTGCCAGTGGCGTATGCTTCTCCTTTTCCTTCGCCCGAAACAATCAAGGTCCCTGCAAAAACGTCGTCTCCAACCTTCCTCTCTTGGGGAAGAGATTCGCCTGTCAAAACCGACTCGTCCACCTGGATATCGTAGGCCACGTCAAGTTTGCAGTCGGCAGCGATTCGCGTGCCCTCAGTGAAAACCAGAGTGTCGTCAGAAACCACTTTCTCAGTTTCAACCTCAACTATCGTGCCGTCCCGCACAACTCGCGTTTTTGGAGCAGCCAACTCGGAAAGCGCAGATATGGCTTTCTTGGCACGGTATTCGTTCCAGATTTCGACAAAAACCAAGACGAAGATGACGCTGAAGATCGTTAAGGCATCTTGCAGGCTTCCGAAAACCGTGTAGACTATGCCGACGACAAGGAGCAGCAAGATCATGGGTTCTGTCACTTCTTCCTTGGCGATGCCGAGGAAACTTGTCTTCTGAGGTTTAACAAACTGGTTTGGCCCGACCTCTAAGAACCTCTTTTCAGCCTCGGCTTGAGAAAGCCCTTTTGACTCTTTGTCTGAACCTTGCATACGCCACGTCAAGCTGGTTTCATGCCTTAAAAGCTTGTGTTTGAAAACCCATAAAAAAGAGCTATAGTTACGCTTGACTGCATAAAGCGCGCACTTGGCAGACAGGACGCTAAACTCGCACTTAAAAAAGCTCAGTAGGGAAAAAGAACCCAAATGTTCGCGTTGAAATTGAAAACGCTTTGAAGTCTTAGAGCTTCCAAGAATTTCCTCGACGGCTATTCGCCCGCCACTGAGCTTGCATCAACATCATGTACAGCTTCTGTTGGAGTTGGTTCTGTTTTTGGATTTGAGTAGTTCAAGGGCCGCCGTCTTTGCTCCGAGTTCCGCTTTGATTTTTTCGTCTGCGCTTCCGATTATTATGATGTCGCCCTCTTCCAAGCTCAGTTTTGACAGCGCAGCGAGAAGGGTGGATTCGCTTTTTGACACGTCCTCCTTTGTGCCAGGCATAGTGAGTCTGTTCTTGGTGAAGATTAGAGTGGTGGCTCCCTTTGCTCCAGCCATGAGGGCAGCGTCTCTCTGCTCCAGACCGTATTTTACTGAGTCTTTCATTCCTCTCACTCGAACTGCAACGTTAAATGGGCCAACTGTCAAGGGCGTGGACGGAATCTCTATTTGCTCGCTCATCAGAGTTCTCAAGCTGGATAGCAGTTTTCTACCACCTGCAGAGAGAGCGATCCCCGCTTTTGAAACGTCGATCAGCCCTTCATTCTTGAGGTGTTTGACAAGAGTTCTGGTCCCGCCTTCCCCCAAGCAGAGGTCCTTTGAGAGTTTCATCCTGCCGACGGTTTGTTGAAGACTGATGTCTTCCAAGGCTTTCATGACATGGGCCTCAGCGAATGAGGGCAAACGTCCCGGTGCGATTTTCGCTGCAACCCTATTAACCGCTTCAAGGATTTCCAACGGCCTTCTCCTCGTCTATAGTTGTCGTTAGTTGAATATAGGAATTCTTAAGTATAAGCTGGATGGATTATCTAACCAGGCCGACTCCAATGAACACCGTCAAGATAGCCCTAATTGCGACATTCTGCGCGCTATCAATAGGGACAGACTACGCCCTAGTAGGCGTCCCAAATGTTAAACTAATGGACCTGATTGTCTTCCTTGGAGGTTTCCTTTTCGGATCGGTCGTTGGGTCTTCAATCGGCATAGTTTCCTGGCTGATTTACGGTTCGATAAACCCGTACGGCTTCGACCCTCGAATTTGGGTCGCAACGATGCTTGCTGAATCCGTGTACGGGATAACCGGCGGCTTGTTAAGAAAAGCACTTGGCTCAACAAGCTTGAGCAGTGAACGGTTAAGACTCAGCATCCTGTTTGCAACAATGGGTTTTCTTCCAACAGTGCTCTACGATTTGATTACCAACATTGTCTATGCATCTGTCTACAATTCACCAGTCATCGTCGCGATTTTCTTTGGAGCACCGTTTGCAGTGTTGCATGAAGGTGCCAACTTTCTGATCTTTGGAGTTTGTTCGGTTCCAACGATTGTGGCGTTAAGGAAGTTGAGAAAGGATGACAGATAAGACCTTCTTAATGAGTAAGTGGATCCTAGTAGCGTTGGTTGTGCTCTGCTGGGCCTTGGCAGCATCATTCATGGCAGGGTACTATTATTATCAGTACAGCGACCTCTCGTCTAAAGTGAAGGGACAGTCAATCACGGCTAATCTTGGCATCAGCTACGGAAATGGAAGTGCTACTCGTTGGTTAAATGAAACGAAAATCAACTCTGGCTCCACGCTGCTTGACCTAACAAGACTCGTTGCTTCAGTAAACTACACAGAAAGTCTGTCAGGCGCATCTGTCAATGCGATAGACGGTGTTCCTAGCTCTGGCGGAAAATATTGGTTGTGGTGGAGTTATTCAAGTTATGGATGGACCTTCGGTCAGGTTGCTTGCGACAGATACGTAGTTGGAGAGAATGAGACCGTTGTTTGGTATCTTGAGGCTTTTGCTAATGCTCAGCCTCCGTCCTAATCAAAAATCGACTTGCGTTGAAATAGCGCGCGCGCGCGGCTGCTCTCGCAACGAGGAAACCATTTGGAAATGTCTTGACGACCCATTTTTGCGTTGGCACATGCCGACTGGACAGAGTACTGGTCAACAAGAAAAACCCACGAGCTAGCTGGGCCACTCCAATCGATACCGCAGGTCTGATTATGTGACAGATTGTCTAACGCATTGCTAAAGAACTGTGCGATTTGCACGCCTAGCGCGCGCTTGGCCGTTTCCCCATTTTACAGAATGCTGGAGCAGCGACGTACATGTTGAACACGCTAACGTAACGGCGGGGCAACTTCGTAAGAGCGCCGTTGAACTCTCAGTCCTGAAAACAAACACGCCAGCACTCAAACTGTACGAGAAACATGGTTTCAGAAAGAAGCAGGAAAGAAGACGGTCTCTCATTCTAATAAAAGACGTTAAGAACACCTAGCAACACCTAGACATGCTAGCAGTTCATGGCCCGTTCTCATATCAAGACATTGAAGCCATCTTTCATACGCATCAGCCAGACAGATCGCGCCGCATCTTCAATAATCCTCCTTTCACACGTGCGCTGATCTAGGCCAGTGAGAACAACCACCTATCGGCCCATGTCCTGAGAAAAGGGTAATAAGCCGTGCGAGAAGAGTGCACCTCAGGGAAGAAGACCAAAAATGGATGTTTTTGAAGCCATAAAAACCAGGAGAAGCATAAGGAAATACCGGCCGGAACTCGTTCCTGAAGAAAAGTTGGAAATGATTCTTGAGGCTGCTCGTCTGGCGCCCTCTGCTGGTAATCGCCAGCCTTGGCGCTTCGTAGTGGTTCAGAATGTGGACCGAAAAAAGGCTTTGGCAGAAGTGGCGAACAATCAGGCATTCCTGAAGGATGCTGCCGCGATCATAGTGGCAGTAGGCGATCCTGAAGCGTCGGCGAGGTGGTACGAAAAGGACACGATGATAGCCTTGGAACACATGGTCTTGGCGGCCACGGCCCTGGGCTATGGCACTTGCTGGATAGGCGCCTTCGACGAAGATGCGGCAAAGCGTCTACTCAGAATCCCTGCAAAAATGAAAGTTGTTGCGATACTACCAATTGGTGTATCAAGTGAAAAACCAGCTCCTAAACCAAGGAAAGAGCTTTCGGAGATTTTCTTCAAAGAAGAGTGGCAGACTCCTTGGCCGACGCACTAGTTCATTCAGGCTGACGGTAGAACATCCACTGCAGTACGGGAACGGCCTCGGTTCGCCTGCGGCCAAGACTTCGCGCGCGCTTTTTCAGCGTTTCTGTTCATATCGTTGTGACTGCGGCTTTTCCGTTTGCCAATAGCTTGGAGAAATCCCAAGTTTCATGCTAATGTTGTCAATCCTTCAGTATCTATTCTGATCGACTGAGCGCACGCTGCGAAGAACCTGGAAGAAAAGAGATTCTGAGAGTCTGATGATCGTTCTCGTTGCTACTTGGCTTTTTCGTCTGCTTGCATAATCCCGAAAACGTTTCCTTCAGTATCTGCACAGTAAGCCATGTATCCTACTCCAGGAACGGCTGTTTTCTTCTGTACAACTTTCCCGCCGGCCTTCACTATCTTCTGGAGATATTCGTCAACTGAAGAAACGTCTATCGTGTTCCAAGTACTTCCCTTATTCGTGCGCTGCATTATCGCACCGTTTATGCCAGGCTGCTTTTCTCCGCCTGTCTCTGCCAGCCAATAATCAACCGGTCCCTGCCACTTGCTTATCTTCCAATCGAACACTTTCTCATAGAATTTCACTGCTCTCTTCGGATCATCCGCATGAATCTCAAAATGAACGACTCTCGGCATCTTATCACCGCACCGAACAATCCGCTTATGAGTCATATATGCATTTCTAGACGCGGATACCGTTGACCTATTTGCCATGCACTAAATGATTCTGACAATTCGCATCACGGCACCAAGAACAAGCGAGACAGCCCATATTACAAACGTGGGTATCATCAACCACTTTCTTCCAAAGCACGTCATTTTTGGCAAGGGTGTGAACATCCCCTAAGAGTTAACAGAACCTAGACGCGTTACTTGCGTTCCAAAAATGGGTAAATAGCAAGTAAGCTAATAGCATCAGCCATACGGGTTCCGTTGCGTTGATCGGTGTTTGATCT